>JANMEO010000209.1:0-20833 GCA_031376995.1 Burkholderiales bacterium | reverse complement strand
CAAACTTGGGCAGCCAAGGCGCCTATCTCAAGCAATTCACGCAGGATCAGCTGATTGTGCACTCTTCTTGGTAGCCATGCACATGCAGTTGACGGTTGTTGCGCTGGTAGGTCAACTGGTGAACGAGTGATGCATAGCCGTGGAAGGCAAACACTATGGGCTTGTCACGCGTGAAGAGGGTGTCAAAGTCGGCATCACTGAGGCCATGGGGGTGTTTGTTGGCAGACTGCAGTTTCATCAGATCGACCACATTGATGACCCGCAGTTTCAGTGCGGGCAGGTGTTCTCGCAAGAGGGTTGTAGCCGCCAAAATCTCCAGCGTGGGGGTGTCGCCGCAACACGCCAGCACGATATCGGGTTCGCTCCCAGAGACTGAGCCGTTGCCGTTGCCGTTGCCGGTGTTGGTGTTGGTGTTGGTGTTGGTGTTGGCATCATTGCTGGCCCACTTCCAGATGCCGATGCCTTGGGTGCAATGGATGATGGCCTCATCCATGGTCAACCACTGCGGCAGCGCATGCTTGCCAGCAATGATCACGTTGACCAGGTTGCGACTGCGCAAACAGTGGTCTGTCACCGACAGCAGGCAGTTGGCGTCAGGCGGCAGGTAGACCCGCACAATGTCAGCCTTCTTATTGATCACGTGGTCGATAAAGCCCGGATCTTGGTGGGTGTAGCCGTTGTGGTCTTGCTGCCAGACGTGCGATGCTAGCAAATAGTTCAGTGAGGCAATGGGGCGGCGCCAGGGCAATTCGTGTGTCACTTTCAACCATTTGGCGTGTTGCGTGAACATCGAATCAATGATTCGAATGAAGGCCTCATAGCTGTTAAAAAGCCCATGACGCCCCGTCAGTAAATAGCCTTCAAGCCAGCCTTGGCATTGATGCTCGCTGAGCATGGAGTCGAGCACTTGACCCTCGCGAGACAGGGACTCGTCGTTGGCGAGCAACTCGGCCTCCCATTGACGGCTGGTCACCTCAAAGAGGGCGCCCAACAGGTTCGACACGGTTTCATCGGGGCCAAAGATGCGGAAGTTGCGCGCTGGCTGGTTGAGCTGGGCCACATCGCGCATCAAGCCGCCGAGCACCAGCGTGTCTTGGCGCTGGCACGCGCCAGGCGCGGTGACCTTGACGGCATGCGCGCGAAAGTCAGGCATCTGCAGATCTCGCAACAACAGGCCGCCGTTGGCATGCGGGTTGGATCCCATCCGTCTTTCACCCAGGGGAGCTAGGGCTTTGAGTTCTGGTATCAGGCGGCCATGGGCGTCAAACAGTTCCTCGGGTTGGTAGCTTTTCATCCAGGCCTCGAGCAGCGGCAGGTGCTCGGCAAACTCAGCGTTGACAACCAGCGGCACCCCATGCAAGCGGAACGTGTTTTCGATTTGAATGCCACTCACCCTCTTGGGGCCTGTCCAGCCTTTGGGGGAGCGCAACACAAGCATGGGCCAGCGTGGCCCTTGCTTCGAGGGCCCACTGATCTTCGGCCCACGGGCTTGAGCCTGAATCTGATGTATTTGGTTGATCGCCTGGTCAACCGCTGCGGCCATCAACCGGTGCATGGTCAACGGGTGGTCGCCTTCTACAAAAATCGGCTGCCAGCCGCAACCGAGAAAAAAGTATTCTAATTCTTCACGGCCGATGCGCGCCAGCACGGTGGGGTTGCTGATCTTGAAACCATTGAGATGCAGAATGGGCAATACCGCGCCGTCGGTGGCAGGGCTCAAAAACTTGTTCGAATGCCATGCCGTGGCCAGTGGCCCAGTTTCGGCCTCACCATCGCCCACGACGCAAGCCACAATCAGGTTCGGGTTGTCAAAAACGGCCCCAAACGCGTGGCTCAGCGAGTAACCCAGTTCACCGCCTTCATGGATCGAGCCGGGTGTGCTCGGGGCCACATGGCTGGATACCCCGCCTGGAAACGAAAATTGTTTGAACAGTTTTTTCATACCCGCCAGATCCTCTGTCACAGCGGGATAGACCTCGCTCCAAGTGCCTTCCAGATAGACATTGCCCACCACCGCAGCACCGCCATGCCCGGGGCCTGAGATATAGAGCATGTTCAGGTCGTACTTCAGGATGGCGCGGTTCAGGTGCACGTAGATCAAGTTTTGGCCCGGTACCGTGCCCCAGTGCCCGACTTGGGGCTTGATGTGCGCCAGCGTCAAGGGTTCACGCAGCAGCGGGTTGTCTTGCAGATAGATTTGTCCCACTGAGACGTAGTTGGCCGCGCGCCAGTACGCATCCATTTTGTGCAAAAGTTCGGGCGACATCGTTTCGGTTTTCATGGTGCAGGCGCTTTGGTGGGTACGTCGCACCTTAGGCGGTCCCAGATTTGTGGTCTGTGGGTTAATGAACATGCCCCTGCCCCTGCCCCTGCCAATTTCATGGGCTGCTGAGACGGGGTACTGGTGTCGTGTCAAGCCACAAATGTCGGTATCTCACTTGCCATCGGCCTGCATCGCGGCATTGCTCATCGTCGCCATAGCTACCGCTATGACTCCTCTTCGTGCCTTGCGCTGCAGGCCGATGGCGGCGTGATCTACCGACATTTGTGGCTTGACACGACACTAGGCTGCTGGACGGCAAAGTCGCCAGGTATGGCGGGCAATCTGTTCATCCTCTTGTGAGGGCAGCACCTGCACGGCGCAGCGTGATCCCGGTTGCGTCACCGTCACCACGTTAAGACCTTGCTGGTTCAGGGCCTCGTCCAACTCAACCCCCAAACTCGAGAGCTGGGCGCAGACCTGGGCCCGAACCTCGGCATCATGCTCGCCAATACCCCCTGTGAACACAATCATGTCAACGCCGCCCAAGGCCATGCTCATCGCTCCCAGCTCCTTGGCCACTGCATAGCTGAACATCTCGATGGCCAGTCTGGCGTCTGGCTTAGAGAATGCCGCCGCATGCAGTGCTCTCATGTCGCTGCTGATGCCTGACAGGGCCAGCAAGCCACAGCGGTGATTCACCAGGTCTTCGATGGCGGCGGCATCAAGCCTCATCTCGCGCATCAAATAGACCAGCACGCCAGGGTCGAGGTTGCCGCTGCGCGTGCCCATGATCAAGCCCGCAGTGGGTGTCAGGCTCATGCTGGTGTCGATCGACTGGCCATGCCGCACGGCCGTGATGCTGGCGCCGTTACCCAGGTGTGCAATGAGCAGCCGATGGGGCAGTGCGCTGCTGAGTTGGCGCACGATCGATTCACAAGACAAGCCATGAAAGCCATAGCGCACAAGGCCTGCAGCACGCAACTCACGGGGTAGGGGCAAAGTGCTTGCCCTCAAGGGCATGTCGTTATGGAAGCAGGTATCCAGGCACGCCACCTGCGGCACTTCCCAAAAATCCGCTGTCGCATGGCCAATGCCGCTCAGAGCGTCCTGGGCATGAAGGGGTGCTAATGCGCCAGCCGATTCAAGTGCTTTGATCACCAGGGGCGTGATCAAGCCATGTGCCCTTAATTGCTGCCCACCATGAACAATTCGGTGGCCGATGGCATCGGGCAACGGCAACCGATGGTCCAAAAGCAGCGGTTTGATGCGCTTGACCGCGTCGCCCACGTTGGCCATTTGCGCTGAGTCGTGCAACAAAGTGACACCGTGCGCATCTTGGACCTGAAACAGCATGGCCTCACCGCCCCAGCCTTCAGCTTGGCCCCTGAGCAGGCATGTCAAGCCCCCACCGCTGGCCCGATAAAGGCCAAACTTCAGCGACGATGAGCCACTGTTCAAAGCAAGCACGTGTCGCTCGACGTTGAAATCCGGCGCTGGTGCGGGTGCCTTTGCCGGTGCGCTAGCGAAGTCGACTGATTTCAGCATGATCGTTGCCTATTCACGACTTCAGTTGCGAAGTACAGAGCCTGTGCGACGCAGCGCTTGAAGTCAGTTCGATAACGCACAAAAGCTTGAGCATCCGTGCGTAAGATTGGATACCGCTACACTCGTTGACTGCGCTTCTAACTATCCGTGAAACTTGGGGTAAGTCCATCATCATGCGCATCACCCCAGCTGACGGTATCGACAGGATTGACGCTAACGACGATACCGCCGTTCAGGTGGTTGGCATCGGCGCCTCGGCGGGTGGACTGGACGTGCTAGGGCAATTTCTTGGGCAGATCCCCGCAGATAGCGGCATGGCCTACGTGGTTGTCCAACATATGCACCCAACGTTCAAGACAATGCTCGTTGAATTGCTCCAGCGGCAAACCACCCTGCAAGTGGTCAAAGCTGCTGAGTCAATGGGTTTGATGCCGGAGGTCGTCTATGTCATTCCTCCCAATTGTGATTTGACTGTTGCGGCTGGTAGGTTGCACTTGGCGCCTCCCACTCAGCCCCGCGGCTTGCATTTGCCCATCGATCTGCTGTTTTCTTCACTGGCGCGCGACCAGGGCGAGCGGGCCATCGGTGTGGTGCTGTCGGGGATGGGCTCTGACGGCACCTTGGGCTTGCAGGCCATCAAGTCACAAGGGGGGCTGACTTTGGCGCAATCACCCCAATCTGCGCAGTTCGACTCGATGCCCAAGAACGCCATCGCTACCGGTTGCGTCGACATTGTTGGTCTGCCAGCTGAACTGCCCATTCACATCTTGCGTGTTACGGCTGATCGACAAGCTGCGGCGCTGCTTGCTCCTGGAAATCACCCAAACAACGCACAAGCGCTGTCGTCAATTCTGAGCATGATTCGCGAGCGCAGCAAACACAATCTCTCAGATTACAAGCCCAACACACTGTGCCGTCGCATACAGCGCCGCATGAGTGTGCATAACCTGGCAACCAAGGCCGACTACGAAAGCTTTGTCAGAAAGAACCCGCAAGAGCTGGATCTGCTCTTTAAAGAAATACTGATTGGTGTGACCAGCTTCTTTCGTGATCCCGAAGTTTGGCAGGAGCTCAAGGAATCCGTCCTCCCGGTCTTGCTCGCGCGCGGTCCCAAAGGGAACCGTTTGCGGGCTTGGGTCGTCGGCTGTTCAACGGGTGAAGAGGCTTACTCTCTGGCGATGATCTTTTCGGAGGTGATCGCCGAGTTGCCAGCGGCAGCGGGAAAATCAGTTCAGATTTTTGCCAGCGACTTGAGTGCTGATGCCATCAGCGCCGCTCGCAAGGGACTCTACCCAGGCAAAATCGCAGCTGACATCGGCCCGGTGCGCTTGGCAAAGTTTTTTTCGGTCCAAGGTGATGGCTACCTGATTGACAAGCAGATTCGCGAGATGGTGCTGTTCGCCCAACACGACGTGATTCTGGATCCGCCCTTCACTAAGCTTGACCTGCTCAGCTGTCGCAACTTGTTGATCTATTTCAACGCCACCCTGCAAAAGCGTTTGCTGCCGCTTTACAGCTACAGTCTGCGCCCTGGGGGCGCTATGCTCCTGGGGGCGTCCGAGACTGTCGGCGGCTCTCATGCGCTGTTCACGCCGCTGAGTCAACGACACAAGCTCTATTGGCGCAATGATGCCGCGCTCAATGTCCGGTCGTTGCGGTTCCCCATCATCTCTCTCCCTTGCCCTAGCCCGCTTCCCAAGGAGTCGAAAGTGTCGCAATCGGCCAGCTCATCACTCAACCTCCAGACCCACGCAGAACAAGTACTGCTTCAGGAGTTCTCTCCTGCCGCCGTACTGGTCAATGAACAAGGTGACGTTTTGTACATCAATGGCAGCGTCAGCAAGTACTTGGAGCCAGCCTCGGGCAAGGCCAACTGGAACATTCATGTGATGGCACGCCCGGCCATCAGGGCGCAGATCGCGGCCGGATTGCGCCAGGTTTTGCTGGCCAGCAGCACCGTTGAACTCAGAGGCCTGCGGTTTGGAGATGACGCCCCGCTCACCGTCAACGTGACGCTCAAGGCCATTCAAGAGCCCCATGCTTTGGCCGGACTGGTCATGATCGTTTTTCGTGATGTCGCTAAGGTTGCGAGGCGCAGTCTTGGAAAAGCGGGTGCCATCGACGCGGTCACAGCAGAGGAGCTACAACGCTGCAAGGACGAGATCCATGACTTGCGCCAGGAGATGGGTGCCTCGGCAGAGAAACTGCAGGCGGCTAACGAGGAGCTTCAATCGACCAATGAAGAATTGCAGTCGGCGAATGAAGAGCTGACCACCTCCAAAGAAGAGTCGCAGTCGATGAACGAAGAATTGCAGATGCTCAACGGCGAGTTGCAATGCAAACTCGATGATCTGGCCCTGGCACAGAGCGATATGCAGAACCTGCTCAACAGCACTGACATTGCCACACTGTTTTTGGACAGCGCGCTGAACGTGAGGCGCTATACCGATCCAATCGCGCGCATCATCCATCTGCGTGCGGGCGACATCGGTAGGCCCCTGACCGAACTGGCCAGCACGTTGATCTACCCGCAACTCAACGATGATGTGAAGGAGACGCTGCGTACCCTGATATTCTCAGAAAAGCAGATCAACACGACGGATGGGCTTTGGTTCATGGTCCGAATCAAGCCCTACCGAACGTTCTCCAACGTGATTCAGGGGGTGGTGATTACATTCATAGACATCACCTCGTCCAAAGAACTTGAGTCTCGCTTGCGCAAGGCTTAAAGCAGCTATACCCATCGGAACTGAAGATGCTGTGTTGGCAAATGGCCCCTCAACCAGCTCTAAAATCCAAAGCTTCGAATTGTTGTTAAGTAAGCAGTATGGGGTATATACCCCTCGGAACTGAAGATGCCGGATCGCTGAGTCGTTTTGAAAAAGGATCTGCGGCGTTGTAAATTCTAGCGATAACAAAGGGGATCGCTGCGCGTTACGCCTTGCATCTCCATTCTCAAAACGACCCATCGACCTAGCATCTTCAGTTCCGAGGGGTATATCTCATCTAATAGGAACTTAAATGACACAAGCTTTGAAAGAGTCGCATAGATTGACGAGCCTGCGCCAGCGTGCTGCAGAAAAATTGGGTGGCAGCAGCTCGTCAAGAGCCGAACCAGTTGGTCAGTGGGCTTCTTATGGCGACGCGATGACGGTGCTGTTTCGCCTGGCATCATCGCCGTCGACGGCGGGGGATGCCAGGGCATTGCTTCACGAAATACAGGTTCACCAAGTTGAGTTGGACCTTCAGCAAGAAGAAATTCTTCGCTCACAGTTTGAATTAGAAACCGCGCTCAAGCGCCAGGCCATGTTGGTTGAGCGGGCGCCTGTGGGCTATATGACCATTGATGCAAGAACCGTGTTGTGTGAGATCAACCAGGCTGGGGCGGGATTACTGGGCGTACCGAGCAGTGAGTTGCTGGGTTGCCCGCTGGCTAATTTTTTGAGGCCACGCAGTGTTGAGGCTTTGCAAGTGCTGCTCAATCAAACGCGTGAGGGTCTGGCACCTCAGACCTGCGAGTTAGAGCTCATGCCGATTGCAGGCATGGACCGTAGCGTGCAGGCCGCAGTCGATCAGGACATCACCCCCGGGCACTTTTTGCTGGTGTTGATGATTTGTTGCGCCCGATCAAGCCTACCCGCCATGGCTCACTCATGAACTTTGCGGTCAACCTGCCGCTTACCTGGGTGGATAAACCCGGTGGGCCAATGCCTCCCAAACGGGCGTGAGTTGGCTTGGCAATGGTGGCAGGGCGCCCAGGTCAATTCGACTTTCTGTGGGGCTGTGAAAATCGCTGCCGCGCGAGGCCATCAAATCAAATTCCAAGGCCATGTCAGCGTAGCGCAGATACTCATCGGGCGAATGACTTCCGGTGACCACCTCCACAGCCCGCCCGCCGTGGGCTTTGAATTCACTGAACAACGCGTATTCTTCATTGGCGCTGATTTTGTAGCGGGCTGGGTGGGCGATCACGGCTTCGCCACCCGCTTGGGTGATCCAGCGCACGGCATCTCCGAGCGTGGCCCAGCGATGCGGCACAAAACCTGGCTTGCCATCCACCAAAAAGCGGCGAAACACGTCTTGGGTATCGTTGCAAACTTTGCTTTCTACCAAGAAGCGCGCAAAGTGTGTGCGTGAGATCAATTCGGTGTTGCCCGCGTGGCGCAAAGCTCCCTCAAACGCATTGGGGATGCCGGCCTCAGCCAGGGCTTTGCCAATGTCGTGGGCGCGTTGCGTGCGGCCACTGCGGGTGGCCAGCAAGCCAGTGCATAAATCCACGTTGTCAGGGTCAAAACCCAACCCGACAATATGCACCGTGTGCCCCACAAAAGTGATCGAAATCTCTGTGCCGGTGAGATAAGGCAGCCCATGCCGTGCCGCAGCCTCAATCGCTCGGTGTTGGCCCGCCACTTCATCGTGGTCGGTCAGCGCCCACAAGGCTACGCCATTGGCTTTGGCGCGTGCAGCCAAAACCTCTGGCTCTAGGGTGCCATCAGACACCACTGAGTGAGAGTGTAGGTCGGCGTTGAGCCAAACTGTGGGCGTAGAGTGGTTGAGCATCTCGACTCATTGTAGGCAATCAGGGCCCGTTTTGGGGCCTGGGCTTAGAAACGACATTTGACCCCTTCAATCCGCCAAAAAAACATGGTAGGTTTTGGCTGACTTGGGTTTAAAAGCCTGCACACGGGGCGCCCACGGCTCGTCTTCAGAGGTGGGTTATGCAGCAGCCTCAATAACCATTTGAACACGCTGGCGTCCGTTGTATTCATTCAAGCTCAAGCGATAAGCGAGGGTCACCTTTTCAGGCACATGCTCGCTGCGGCCAAACCAAATGGCATCCCACACCATGCCGTCATGACGCACCGTGAGTTTGAGATGCCGCTGGCCAACCAGCTTTTGTGAAATTACTTCCACGGCATCGCTGAACGTGGGCGGCTCAAAGGCTTGACCCCAAACCTGAGCCTCTAAGGCTTGGATGGTGGCCGCTGTAAAGTATTCGCGCCCCAAAGAGCCATCGCTCAATATTTGGCGCGCCAACACGCTGGGCGTCAACCATTCTTGGGCCACTTGGGTAAACGCAGCGTCAAAGGTCTCAAAATCATCGGGCCCGAGCGTGCAGCCAGCAGCCATGGCATGGCCGCCAAATTTGCGCAGCACGTGAGGGTGTCGCTTGCTGACCAAATCTAGGGCATCTCGCAAATGAAAGCCCGGTATTGAGCGCCCTGAGCCTTTGAGTAAGCCATCTTGCCCCTGTGCAAAGACAAAGCTGGGTCTGTGCATCGAGTCTTTTAAACGAGAGGCGATGATGCCCACTACACCCTCATGAAAATCTGGTCGGTAAATGGCCAAGGCTGCTGGGACGGAGTCTGGGCCCTTGGCCGCCGCTTGCTCTAAAACACTGCTGAGCCAGGCCTGCGCTTCATCGCGCATGCCCGCTTCAACATCACGCCGTTCGCGGTTCATTTTTTCTAACAAATCTGCCAACTCGGTGGCGCGAACAGGGTCATCAGTGAGCAAGCACTCGATGCCAAGCCTCATGTCGGCCAGGCGACCCGCTGCATTGATGCGAGGCCCCAGTGCAAAGCCAAAATCAAAACTGCTGGCTTGTACTGGGTCACGCCCTGCCACTTTGAAAAGTGCCGCCACACCGGCATGCATTTTTCCAGCACGAATGCGTCTTAAACCCTGTGATACCAGGCGTCGATTGTTGGCATCGAGCTTGACCACGTCGGCCACCGTTCCAAGGGCTACCAGATCCAGCAAGGTGCTTAAGCGAGGTTGCTCGGCAGTGCTAAAGGCCCCAAGCTCACGAAGCCTGGTGCGCACAGCAAGTAGCACATAAAACATCACGCCGACGCCCGCGAGGTTCTTGCTCTCAAAGGCGCAATCCGGCTGGTTGGGGTTGACGATCACATCGGCTTCGGGCAGCGTGGGCTTGCCTTCTTCGCAGGCCGGCAAATGGTGATCGGTCACGATCACCCCGACGCCCAACGCTCGGGCATGTGCAACCCCCGCGAGGCTGGCAATGCCGTTGTCTACCGTCAATAGCCAGCGTGGTTGATGCGCCAGGGCCAAGTCAACAATCATCGGTGAAAGCCCGTAGCCATGCAAGGCTCGGTCGGGCACCAGATAGCTCAACATACCGGGGTTGGCGCCCAGCAGGGCCAAGCCCCGCAAGGCGACTGCGCAGGCTGTTGCGCCGTCGCAGTCATAGTCAGCAATGACGCAAATTCGCTCGCCTGTGGCAATGGCTTGGGCCAGCAGTTGGGCGGCTTGATCGGCTCCCTTGAGCGTCTGGGGCGGCAACAGTCGAGCCAGGCCATCATCAATTTCATCTGCTCTGCGCAGGCCCCTTGCCGCAAACAAGCGTGCCAATAACGGTGGCACCCCCGCTTGTTCAAGTGCCCAAATGGCGCGAGGAGGCGCATCGCGTGCGGTGATCGTGAGGGGGGTCATCAAAGGGCTCCGAGCAAGGGGTAAGCCGACGGGGTGCGCCATCCTGAAGACAGGGCCTTGCCCATGCGGCGAAAAATTGAGTTGGGCCTGGCAATCAAGGATTGTGAGCGTTGTTCGCCACACAAGGTCAAAGTGATGTTGCTGCGGCCTTGCAGCGGTGCCAAGACCGCGGCATCCACGTGCTGCCAGGCACGGCCCCAAGCTTCCCAGTCGTTTTGCAGTGCTGGCGCGCGCAAGGTCTCGATGAGTTGCAGCGACTCGAGGGTTGATGCGTTTTGATATCGGCCGCATCCGCTGAGCCAAAAGCTATTGACAACGTACTCCCCGCGCGCTTCTCGGGCCTCATTGAGGGGGCTTGAGTACAGCAAAATCTGCACCTCGCTCTGCAGGCGACGCATCAAACGCGCAGCAGGGCTGGCAGGTAACCAGGCATCCACGTTACGACCCATGACTCGGTCTAGACTTGCACACACCAGCGCATCCAGGCTTTCATGGGCCACGTACCAGCGCAGCGGCGCGCCGTAGGCCACGACCATGCCCTCGGTCTCAAACAAGTGACGCACAGTGTCTAACAATCCACGAGATTCGTGGTCGCTCAAGTTCAGCTGTTCTGGGTCCAGTTGTGTGATGTGGTCGCGGCCCACGTGCCAATGGCTGGGCGTCAGCAGGCCCCAGGCCAGGTGGCGGGTGTCAATACCATCGGCTCGCGCAGCTTGAGCCGCAAAGGGCAGGGCGCCTGTGGCGCTGTGCCAACCCCAAGCACGTGCCAGAGCGCGTTCATGCGGTGTTGTTGGGCTCTCGTCGTTGCCCTTCTCGCGCGGGTTCAGCGTCCAGTCCCTTGCCAGGGCGCTCAAATGGGGTAACTTCAGGTCATGCAATGCTTGTGTACAAGCCTCGGTATTGACATGTGCGAACGGAATAATCAGATGCAATGGGCGTATCCCCTTCAGTTCCAAGGGGTCCAAGAGAAAAAAGAGATGAAAGAGAAAGTGCGAAAAGTTTCATTATGTGCGCGTCATGTAGCATGCCATCCCTATGAACTGGCCTTATGAACTTCAAGTCGGATGGCGCTACACCCGCTCTGGGCGTGCTGGCCGTCGCAACGGATTCATCTCCGTCATCTCTGCCATCTCGATGCTGGGGATAGCCCTGGGTGTTGCTGCGCTGATCGTCGTTCTGTCAGTGATGAACGGTTTTCAAAAAGATGTTCGCGACCGCATGTTGTCAGTCATTGCCCACGTTGAAGTGGTTGGGGTGCAGGCTGCTTTGACAGATTGGCGAGGCATTGCCGCTCAGGCGGCAAGCAACCCCGAAGTGGTTGGGGCCGCACCGTTTGTCGCGGCGCAAGCCTTGATTGCCAGCGGCGACGATATGTTTGGCGCCCTGGTGCGGGGCATTTCGCCTCAAGACGAGGTCAAGGTTACGCAGCTTGCGACTCAGGCCAGTGAGGGGGGAGTGAAGCGATTGGTTGCGGGCGAGTGGGGCATTTTGCTGGGCCATGAGTTGGCGCGCAGTTTGCGCGTCGACTTGGGTGATCAAGTCACTTTGATGGCGCCTGGTGGTCAGCTCACGCCTGCAGGCCTGGTGCCTCGCTTGAAGCAATTTACTGTCGTTGGTACGCTTCGTTCGGGGCACCATCAATACGACAGTGCTTTGGCTCTGGTCCACCTGGACGATGCTGCCAAGCTTTTTCGTGTTGATGGCGTCAGCGGCATTCAGCTTCGTCTCAACGATCTTCACCGTGCTCGCGAGGTGTCGTACCAGTTAGAAGCTCAGTTAGGCCCTACAGTTGAGGTGCGCGATTGGACTCGAACCAACCAACAATGGTTTTCAGCCGTGCAGATCGAAAAGCGCCTGATGAGCATCATTTTGACCCTCATCGTTGCGGTGGCCAGTTTTAATCTGGTTTCCACCCTGGTGATGACCGTCACCGAGAAACGCGCCGACATCGCTATTTTGCGCACCCTGGGTGCCAGCCCTGGCTCGATCATGGGTATTTTTATCGTGCAAGGTGCAGCTGCTGGCGTGATCGGTACCTTGTTGGGGGTGGGCGGGGGCTTGGTGGTGGCGTTCAACATCGACGCGATTGTTCGCGCCATCGAAGCCCTGCTGCGGATGAAGTTTCTTGATCCCAGCGTCTATCTCATCAGTTATATGCCTACCGATCCACAAATCTCAGACATCGTACCCATCACCTTGATTTCACTGGCATTGTCTTTTTTGGCGACACTTTACCCAAGCTGGAGAGCCAGTCGCATGCAACCTGCAGAGGCTTTGCGCTATGAGTGAAGGTTGGCGCAAAGTGGCGCTGCAAGCTGATGATCTGTGCATGCGTTTCAATGAGGCTGGCCTGGATGTGAATGTGTTGCAAGCCGTGAGTTTGCGTTTGCATGCAGGCGAGACTTTGGCCATTGTGGGTACTTCGGGCTCAGGCAAAAGCACCTTGCTGCACGTATTGGGTGGTTTGTCGGCGCCAACAAGTGGCAGCGTTCAACTTCAGGGGCGAGCGCTCCACAGTTTGAGTGCCACTGAACAAGGTCAATGGCGCAATCAGCATCTTGGTTTTGTCTACCAGTTTCACCATTTGTTGCCAGAGTTTTCTGCGCTTGACAACGTCTCGATGCCACTGCGGATCAGGCGAATGCCTGAATACCAAGCGCGGGAGGTCTCTCGTGGGGTGCTCACCCAAATTGGCTTGGCGCACCGCCTGCATCATCGTCCCTCTGAATTGTCGGGTGGTGAGCGCCAGCGCGTTGCCATTGCGCGCGCGGTGGTTGGTCGACCCTCCTGCATTTTGGCTGACGAGCCCACTGGTAATCTGGATCGATCAACAGCTGAGACAGTGTTTGATCTTTTTTTGAGCCTCACGCGTCAGCAAGGTGCTGCCAGTGTGATCGTCACGCACGATGAGGTTTTGGCTTTACGATGTGACCGACTGATTCGATTGGAGCGGGGGCGTTTGATTGAATGACTCTGAGTGAGTGGCTAATTCGTAAGGCGTTGGCCAAAAGCAACATTTTGTTGAATGCCCAGTAGTTGATCACGATTTCTCTGCCGGGCTGAGCTGCACTTGATTTTATTTTGCTATCTTGTGAGCAATTTTATGATTTCTAGTTAATAAATATCTCGTATCTGCTGGGGAGTCTACGTATATTCGGTTCTGCCCAGCCTACAAGGGATTTATATCTGTTTTAACGAGATGGGAGACACTTTGAAAAGACATTCACTCCGACTAGGTCGATTTGCGCTGACTTCAGTTGCCTTGGCCACATGTTTGATTCATCTTCCAGCTTGGTCTCTGGGCTTGGGTAAGTTGTCGGTCAGGTCGGCTCTTGGTGAGGCTTTGAAGGCCGAAATCGACGTCACCAGCGTCTCGCTCGATGAGGCTGCTGCCTTAAAGGTTCGGGTGGCCTCGCCTGATGTTTATCGATCGACCGGAGTTGACTACAACGCAGTATTGCCTGGCACCCAGGTCTCACTGCAGCGACGCGGAGACCGCCAGATTTTGGTGTTGGTCAGTGATCGCCCTGTGCAAGAGCCTTTTGTTGATGTGATTCTTGAGCTTGACTGGGGTTCTGGACGTCTCGTGCGCGAGTACACCCTGCTGTTCGATCCGCCAGTCGTCAACGCGCCTGTGGCCGCTGCCCCAGCTCCGGTCATTGATACAGACCCTGCCATTACATCTGCGCCTTCATTGGCGCCGGCACCCGTTTCTCGCCCAACAGCACCCTTGGCCGGCGTTGATGTTGAGGCACGAACCCCTTCCAAAATTTCTTTGAAACGCCCTCGCCCAGCTCGGCCTGAGTCGGCGCCGATTGAGCCCCAGTCTGAGGTGGCAGGTTCTTCTCAGTACCGCGTCAAATCGGGGGATACCCTTTCCCGCATTGCTGGTCAAAAGCGTGTTGCCGGTGTTTCACTTGAGCAGATGTTGGTCGCATTGCAACGTGCTAACAGTTCGGCATTTATCAACAACAACATCAATTTGCTCAAGTCAGGGGTGGTGCTGAGTTTGCCAACGGTTGCCGATGCCAGCACCATCTCGCGTGAAGAAGCCCGTGAGGCACTGAAGGCACAAAGTGCCAACTTTCGTGATCATCGCTATCGAGTAGCCAACGCGACCTCAAAGCGTGAAACCGAAACGCCAAGCAGCAAAGCCTCTGCCAGAGTCAAGGTCGACGTCACAGAAAACAATGCAGCCCCTGCACCTGACAGTACCCTCAAACTCACCAATCCTGGCACTGCTGAAGCCAAGATTTCCAAGGAGCGAGAGCGTCAAGAGGCTCGCGAACGCGTCAACGAGTTAACGCGCACTGTTGAGCAGCTCAAAAGTGTTCAGGCCAGTGCCGCCACGGGGGCTGCTGGCGCCAATGCCAAAGCCCCCCTAGGGTTGAATCTGCCGATCCCTGCGCCCGTTGTTGTGCCTGCTCCTGAACCAGCGCCCGCCCCAGCACCCGCTCCAGCACCCGAGCCGGTGGTTTCTTTGCCACCTTCTGAGCCTTTGTCGGCGGTGCCTTCTGAGCCCGTTCTAGCACCCCAGCCCGAGCCGGTGGCGATGGCTGCCTCTGAACCTGCGCCCCCTCCCATGCCTGATCCTGAGCCTGCGCCAGCAGCCTCAGAACCTGCTTCGGTGCCTGCTCCTTCTACAGCTGCATCCGTTGAGGAAGTTGCGGGTTCATCAGGTTCATTCCTGAGCAACAACTCATTGGCGCTGGTGATCGGCGGTGGTTTGATTGCCCTGCTGGCCGGCTTTGGCATTTTCCGTCTCAGCCGTCGTGAGCGCAAAGACAGCGGTGAGACTTCTTTTCTTGAGAGTCGTTTACAACCTGATTCTTTCTTCGGTGCAAGTGGCGGGCAGCGCATTGACACCCGCAACGAGCCCGGCGCCTCATCTTCAATGAGTTATTCGCTCAGTCAGCTTGATGCCATCGGCGATGTCGACCCTGTGGCTGAGGCTGATGTCTACCTGGCTTATGGTCGAGATCTTCAGGCTGAAGAGATTCTCACCGAGGCCATACGCAGCAATCCCGACCGCCTTGCCATCCGAACGAAGCTCTTAGAGGTGTACGCCAAGCGTCGTGACCTCAAAGGGTTTGAGAATCTGGCAAATCAGCTATTTGCTGTGACCCAAGGCCAGGGCGACGATTGGCTTCGTGCGCAAGAGTTAGGTGCACAGATTGACCCAGATAACCCTTTATATCGTCCTGGCGGCGCTCCGTCTGCGCCTACCACCTTCACAAGGGGCAACGATGAGCCCAAGGCTGCACCTGATTCAAGGCCATTTGATCTCGACCTGCCTTCTGAGCCATTAAAGACTAACGCTCCTAAGGTGGTCGACAAGCCCGCCGCATCAGCAGCGCCTAATGCCTCAGAACTTGATTTCAATCTTGATATTGAAGCGCCTGATGTACTTGATGTGCCTGGCTCAAAGCCTGTGCCAGCTCGTTCAAGCAGTTTTGACATGGGTGATATCTCATTGGATCTGGATGAGGGCACAACCACTTTACCTGGCGCTTTAAAAGGGCCTGAGTCTGGATCGGTTGATCTTGATCTGGATGACGATGGTCGTGATCCTTTGGTGCGCAAGTTAGAGTTGGCCGAAGAGTTCAGGCAAATTGGTGATATTGAAGGGGCTCGCGATCTTTTGAATGAGGTGATCGAGCGTGCTGAAGGCTCTATCAAAACCAAGGCGCAGGCCATGCTGGATGGCTTGACTTAAAGGGTTCTTGCTTTGGCCTGAGCTCGAGTCGCCAGCGCAAAATAGGCGCTGGCGTTTTTTTTTAGGACCCGCGGCCTCAAACTCATGACATCGCCTAAAAATGACCGCTGAGTGCTCGATGGGGCGAGGCACTACTGATGAAAATGGCTTTGGGTTTGAGTTATGTTGGCGCTGCCTACCAAGGTTGGCAGCGCCAACCTTCAGCTGCCACTGTTCAGGGCTGCCTTGAGTTAGCGCTTCAATCTTTTGCCAATCAGTTGATCCCCACAGTGTGCGCTGGGCGAACCGATGCGGGGGTTCATGGCCTGAACCAAGTTGTTCACCTTGAGACGTCTCTTCAGCGCCCTGAAATCTCTTGGGTGCGCGGAACCAACCGATACTTACCCCCAGACATCGCCGTGCAGTGGTGCCACCCTGTGAGCGACAGCTTCCACGCACGCTTCAGTGCGATTGGCCGTCGCTACATCTATTTGTTGCGTGAGAGCGTCACTCGCCCAGCGCTGGAAAATGGGCGGGCGGGGTGGGTCTTTCGGCCTCTGAACTGGGTTGCCATGCAGGAGGCCGCCGCTCATTTGGTGGGTGTGCATGACTTCAGCGCATTTCGCTCGTCTCAATGCCAAGCCCGCTCCCCCATTAGGCGCCTGAGCCCAGTCATCATCCAACGTTCAGGCGCCTATTGGCGCTTTGATTTTGATGGGAGTGCATTTTTGCATCACATGGTGCGCAACATTGTGGGCTGTTTAGTGAGCGTGGGGCAGGGCCGTTATCCCAGCGCATGGATGGGTGAGGTGTTGCGCTCACGTGATCGACGCCTTGCTGCACCCACGTTTGCGGCGGCAGGGCTCTATTTTGCCGGGCCCACTTACGATGAACACTGGGGCCTTCCGAGTCAGACTTGCGTGATCGATTGGCTGCCGATGTCCGCTATACCCCTGAACCCTCCACCTAGCGTCTCAATGCCATGACCCATCGAACACGAATAAAAATCTGCGGCCTAACTCGAGAAGAAGATGTTTTAGGCGCCGTCCAGGCTGGGGCTGATGCAATCGGTCTGGTATTTTATGCTCCAAGCCCTCGCTGCGTCAGTGTGACTCGTGCCCTGCAGCTGGTGGCTTTGCTACCGCCTTTCGTGACGCCTGTAGGGTTGTTTGTGAATGCGCACAAGAGCGACATTGATCGCGTATTGCAGGCGATTCCCCAGATGGTTATTCAATTTCATGGCGATGAGCAGCCCGCGCAATGCGAAGCCTTCGGGCGCCCCTATTTGCGTGCTGTCCGAATGCAAGCGGGTTTGAATTTGTTAGACTTGTGTCTTGATTTTGCTAACGCTCAGGCCCTGCTGCTTGACGCCCATGTAGAGGGTTTTGGTGGCGGCGGAAAGGTTTTCGATTGGTCGCTCATCCCTGCTCACGTGCCCCATCGGGTCGTTTTGTCTGGTGGCTTGCATGCCAAAAATGTCGCCGATGGGGTTGTTCAGATCCGACCCTGGGCTGTTGACGTCAGCTCAGGTGTTGAGGTTGCCAAGGGCATCAAAGACGCTCAAGCCATGCGTCAATTTTGCCAAGCCGTGCGTGAGGCTGATCAATTGAATCACGGCACCCCCCCCTGAATTGTGAAGAAAGCCTTTATGTTTGACTACCATCAACCGGATGCCCAGGGTCATTTTGGGCCCTATGGCGGAACCTTCGTTTCCGAGACGCTCATTCATGCCTTGGACGAACTTAAATTGGCCTACCAAGAGGCTTGTGATGATCCCGCTTTCATGGCTGAGTTTCGTTCCGAGCTGTCGCATTTTGTCGGGCGCCCCAGTCCGGTTTACCATGCCCAGCGCCTTAGCCGCGATCTGGGTGGGGCCCAAATCTACTTCAAGCGTGAGGACCTCAACCATACGGGTGCTCACAAAATCAACAACACCATTGGGCAAGCCATGCTTGCGCGTCGGATGGCCAAGCCGCGCGTCATTGCAGAAACTGGCGCCGGGCAACATGGGGTGGCCACAGCCACGATTTGCGCGCGTTACGGCTTGGAGTGTGTGGTCTACATGGGCAGCGAAGATATCAAGCGCCAGTCGCCCAATGTCTACCGAATGCATTTGCTAGGTGCTCAAGTGGTGCCTGTTGACAGTGGCTCTAAGACGCTCAAAGATGCGCTCAATGAAGCTTTGCGTGATTGGGTGACCCACGTTGACCATACGTTCTACATCATCGGAACAGTGGCTGGGCCACATCCCTATCCGATGATGGTGCGCGACTTTCAGCGTGTCATCGGTGATGAGTGTTTGGTGCAGATGCCTGAATTGATCGGTCGCCAGCCTGATGCGGTGATTGCTTGCGTGGGGGGGGGCAGCAATGCGATGGGTATTTTTTATCCCTATATCAGCCATGAAGGCACGCGCTTGATTGGTGTCGAGGCAGCCGGTGAAGGCTTGACAACGGGTCGTCATGCTGCCAGCCTTTGTGCAGGCTCACCAGGGGTTTTGCATGGCAACCGCACCTATTTATTGCAAGATAAAAACGGTCAACTCACCCCAACCCACTCGATTTCAGCGGGGCTTGATTATCCGGGTGTTGGCCCAGAGCATTCCCTCCTCAAAGACTTAGGACGAGCCGAGTATGTGGGGGTGACTGATGCGCAAGCTTTGCATGCTTTTCACACCTTGTGCCGCACTGAGGGCATCATTCCAGCGCTTGAGTCAGCCCATGCCGTCGCTTATGCCATGATGCTCGCCCCACAAATGAGCCCCACCCAACACTTGCTGGTCAATCTTTCTGGGCGGGGGGATAAAGACATTGGCACGGTGGCTGATCTCTCGGGGGCCGATTTTTTCTGTCGGCCCTCATGCCGAGGTCAAAGTGTCAAGGGGGCTACCACCTTGGGCGTGTATCCATCGGCCATGACTCGGGTTGCCCCATGAGCCGCATTCAAGCCACATTTCAGCGCCTTGCGCAGCAGCAGCGCAAGGCGCTGATCCCTTATGTCGCGGCGGGCGACCCCGATGTTGAGGCCAGCGTAGAAATTTTGCGCGCAATGGCTGACGCGGGGGCGGATATCATCGAGCTGGGTGTGCCGTTTTCTGATCCCATGGCCGATGGCCCCATCATTCAAAGGGCCGCCGAGCGCGCGCTGGCTCAGGGCACCGGGCTGCCGCAAGTGTTGAGCATTGTTGCAGCCTTCCGCCAGACACACCCGCAAACGCCTGTCGTGCTGATGGGCTATGCCAATCCGATCGAGCACTACGGATTGGCTGGCTTTGTGCGTGATGCCAAAAAGGCCGGTGTTGATGGCGTGTTGGTGGTTGATTACCCGCCTGAAGAGTGTGAAAATTTCGTTCAGCTCCTCAAGGCGCAGGAGATGGACCCTATTTTCTTGCTCGCGCCAACGTCCACCGAGGCTCGCATGAAGCGGCTCGGCCTTATGGCCAGTGGCTATGTTTATTATGTGTCTTTGCGGGGTGTGACTGGGGCGGCTCATCTCGATGTCAGTGCCGTCGCTACAATGCTCCCACTGATTCGCAAGCACGTTCATATTCCAGTGGGTGTGGGTTTTGGGATCCGTGATGCTCAAACGGCACGCTCTGTTGCTCAGGTGGCGGATGCGGTGGTGATCGGTTCTGCCTTGGTACAGTGCTTAGAATCCCAGCCCCGTGCCCAAGTGGCCCACGCTGCGAGGTCCTTTATTCAGGATATTCGCCAAGCGCTGGATTGCTAAGGATCAGTCATCGGGCTATGACCTGTTGTTTGTGATTAGCGCTCTCAAACTCTTGCTTTGCAAGAGCCGTGCGATCAGTATGCTTTCGTAGGTCAAGAAAGGACACTCATGAGCTGGCTAGAAAAATTATTGCCACCAAAGATGCAGCAAGGTGATCGTGCTGATCGTCGCACGGTTCCAGAGGGCTTGTGGAGTAAGTGTCCGTCCTGTGAAACCGTGCTCTATAAAACTGATTTAGAGCAAAACGTGAATGTTTGCCCTAAATGCTGCCATCACCACCGCATCACGGCTCGCACGCGTTTAGATGCCTTCCTTGATGCTGAGGGGCGCTTTGAGATCGGCCAAGAAATTTTGCCGATCGATGCCTTGAAGTTCAAAGACAGCAGAAAGTATCCCGAGCGTCTTAAACAAGCCATCGAGGCAACCGGTGAGACCGATGCTTTGGTGGTCATGGGGGGTGCCGTCCACACCATCCCCATGGTGGTTGCTTGCTTCGAGTTTGATTTTATGGGGGGCTCCATGGGCTCCGTGGTCGGCGAGCGTTTTGTGCGCGGTGTTGAGGTGGCCATCGAGCAAAAAACACCTTTCGTGAGCTTCACCGCCACGGGTGGGGCTCGCATGCAAGAGGGGCTGCTGAGCCTCATGCAAATGGCCAAAACGAATGCGGCACTCACGCACCTGGCGAAAGCAAAATTACCCTATATCAGCGTACTGGCTGATCCCACCATGGGTGGCGTATCAGCCAGTTTCGCTTTCATGGGCGATATCGTGATTGCCGAACCCAAGGCCTTGATTGGATTTGCCGGCCCCAGAGTGATTGAAAACACAGTGCGCGAGACTTTGCCTGATGGTTTTCAGCGTGCTGAATTTCTGATTCAAACGGGTGCGGTCGATATGATTGTCGACAGGCGCGAACTGCGCGGCACCATTGCTCGCCTCTTGGCCATGTTGCAAAGGCAAAGCGCTGACGCTGTGGCTTGAATGGGTATATACCCCTCGGAACTGAAAGATGCTGGGTCGATGGGGCGTTTTGAAAACGGATCTGCGGCGTTGTAAATGCTCGCGATACCAAATGGTATCGCTGTGCTTTACGCCTTGCATCTCCATTCTCAAAACGACCCATCGACCCAGCATCTTCAGTTCCG
>JANMEO010000180.1:0-5179 GCA_031376995.1 Burkholderiales bacterium | reverse complement strand
TCGACCCAGGCCTCATCGCGGTCATGGACAATGACATCGTGCCGCGTTTGCTGCGGGATGTGCCAAACCAACCGAATGATCTTGCCTTAGCGACCCCATCGCGATAGACGAACAACTTCGCATCATGCAAGAAAACTTTCGCCAGATGCAAGGAGACAATCATAGGATACAAGAAGATAATCGCAGGATGAACAATGAAATTCGTCGTCTGCAGAACTCGCAAACACCAGACCCGAATTCCGACGACAGCTGTCTATTGCTGACTTATGCAACCCGCCCTGGACAAGAACAAGCGGACCAAGCCCAACTGGGTGCGCAAATGGAGACGCGCATCAATGAAATCGCTGGGAGGCTTGTTGTAGTGGAAGAAGTTTCCGGGGTCAAACAGAATGAAAAACTCACTTCAAATGATTCTATAATCAAAGAGAAATTATTCAGACGATGAAAATTTAATTGAACTGCTTCCAAAATATCTAAAGCAAGAAGCCAGCGGTCGAAAAATCAACACGCTCTTCAGATAAAGTTAACGCACAAACAATAGCAGAATCAATGCCTCGGTGGCTTAGAGCTTGATCTCCCCTGGCCCACTGTCGCGTAAGTTATTGATTTTATGATCTTGTTTTTACCCCAACCCTGTGAAGACAGGCCTGGCGCGGCATGGGCAAAAAACATGGGCAATTCGTTCATCTGATTGCAACTCGCAATGACCGATTGCCATGTTTTTTTGAGAACGTCTGGCCCGCTTGCAGACTTTGGATACTAGGACCTTGGAATTACGGGCTCATAATGGTTAGTGCTTCGATAAACATGAACCTCTTGCTCAATCTTCTTTCGACTAGAATAAATTGTCAAGGGAAGGATCGGTACTAGAGGATTTTCACTAGGCATATGAAGAGTTATGCTCAAACCTGGAAATGCTGCCGCCACAAGCTTGACCATATAATCACCAGCCTTATTATCCCACTCTTTATGAATTACAGCATCAATGACGTGAACCTTCTGACAATTAGTTAGCCTATTAAATTCATCAAAATAATCAGGCAATCCGATTAATTCGATAAATTTTTCCCTATTTAGGTCACTGAGATTAATTTTGCAGGGCCCTTCCGGGCGGTCGACCGACAATAAATAGTACAAATCAAACTCTAGACTTTCAGACTCTAGAGCCTTATTATTTAAATCATTAAATCCTTTAATCATGGCTTGTGCAATATGCCTACGAATTGTGCCTGGATCGGTCCTGCCCTTCGTATCTCGAGCGATCAGGCCGCCATTCAACCCGTTAAAATTAGAAACAAAAGCCAGGGAGTGAAAAAGGCAATCTCCATCCCCTTCTGCCCAACCGCGCATAAGCTCGGGGCATAAATTTCCCACATTGTTGTCATCACCGCGATGGGTGCTTGACGCCTTTGGCTTTTCACGATGCCTTGCCTGATTGAAATGATCATTCAAAGGTTCTTGAAGGGGAGGCCCTGCTTCATGCATTTCATTGCTTGAAGTTTTACTTAAGATATCGCCATCAAATTGTGCATTGCCAGCATTTCTAGGCTCAAGTTTTTCTGATACCACATCATTATATTTCCTTAGATCCACAACAGGCAAAAATCCACCATCTGTAGGCTGAGGTAGAGACATTGCAGCCTGAGCAACTGACTTGTCTTCTTGCAGCAACAACTCAGCCACAAGGGCCTTTCTCAGCTCGTCGAGCTGGGCTTCTGAGTGAACAAAATGAGGTCCTCTGGCTGACCGTCCTTGCAAAATAATGTCCCCCAAAGCCTTATCCAGCGCCACCTCTGATTTAATAGCTTTAAGCTCGATGAGCGCCTTGATCTCCCTGTATACAATCAATGTGGCATTCCGACCAACACCAGCATAACTAATGACTGCAGGATTAAACTGACCCTCAGAAGGGCGGCCTTCTGAATTGATTTTTTTGTGAGCATCAAAAATCTCATCTGCCTTTTTAATATCGGCCACCCGAAGAAGACTACCAGTATAATTTAACCCAACCTGGGTTACAGTGACAGTAAATGATTTATCTTTATCTTTTTCAGGGGTGACCTGAAGATTAATGCATTTATATTCAGGACCCCGACTGCCCCGCTGATAAGCTCCAGAAGCAAAACCAAGTGGATTCCTTTCTTCTTTTACAACAACCCTATAACGACCACCAATTAAAATCCCCTTTTTTTCTTTATCACCCTCTAATTGCCCCATCAATTGATCAATGATCGGACGCTCCTGGCTCTCCTTTGGCGTAAAATGAGCTTTGGGTGAAACAAACTGAAAGATGCCCAAGCCAGATTCGATCCCTTGAACCAAAAGTTTTTCACAGGCCAAAAATTCACCAGGTTGCATTGGGTATGCCGCCTGGGTCAAAGAAGTTGGATTGGGCGACTGGCCAGCAACATAAAGGTTGTCTTGATCTTCCCCAGAGGCATTCTTTGTTTTTATTTCGACACGATTCGCATGCAACGCGTGGCGTTGGTCACTACCATCTTCCCCTTTAAAAGTGACAGTGACCATGTTTTTTTCGACACAACGAACATTGGAACTATTCGACGCTGCAGCAGGGTCATCTGAATAGACAATTTCGGGGATCTTGCTGGTCTCATCGCGCAGCCCTTTCCAAAGCTTTTGCACTGCACTGCTCAATGTGCCAAACAGATGACGCAATGAATTACTTGACCTGATAATCCGACCCCCATTCGTTGCAGCTGCAGCAACTGGAAGCGGCGGTGCCGAAATATTTTCTTTAGCGGGCTCCCACTCTGTTTTTAAAACAGGCTCCGAGTTAGTTCTTCTAAACTGAAATCGCTCTGCACTTAACCACATGATATTTTTCTCTGATTAAATAAAATTTAAACATTGGCCATAGACATTTTTCAAATGTCTATGGCATCCGTGATTCATACGCACAGATCATCGATCGGTGCAAATTTCCCTTGGTGCAGTCATACAGCAACTTCCGCTTCAAAAGTCGTCGGGGCCTGGCCGCGAAATCCCCACTCAGTCTTGCCTGGCCCCAACGTAAGCCCCGCCTCGTCGTGCCAAGCTCATACCAGGTGCCGTACCCACCAAACCCTACAGGCTTCAACCGCGGCCGCATCAAGCCCGCCAAAGCAGCCGAATGACCCGCACAAGCTCAGGCGATTCCTTAACAGGAGAGCCTTCAAGTACACCCCTGCGGCAAGGTACTGCCAATAGTAATTTCCCTGATAATGGGAGCCCACCATGACGCGGGTCACATCCCATTTTTGGCCGGCCGACAGCCCTGGATTTCTGTCAGCGCCCCATCAAACACACAGACGCATTAGCCCAGATTTGCAATCCAGGCTTTGAGTATCAGCCTTTCAAGTCGTATGCCATTCCGAATCCATTTCAACCGCACAAATCAAGTGCCCCACCCGGCCGATGCCCGACCCACCGCACCCCAGCCTGCACAGCCCAGAGTCAGACCGGGAGAAGACCCCCACCCTCAGCCAATGCCAGCCGCCGCCCCAAGCCGCCGACATTGGGCTCAACCATTCAGTTGTTTCAGGTCGCCATGGCGGTCGGAGGTTCAAGCGTGGATCATCGAACAGCCATTAGATGATAGCGATCGTGAGCGTCTTCACGAATGTTTTTGGCGTTCTGAGCGACGCCATGGAATCGTCAATGTCAGCAATATCAGGCTCCTAAGCGCACCCCCGTCACTGCCACCTTGGGTGACCAACCTGTGTCTAGATTCAAACCAATTGAATTCTCTCCACAGCAACTTGCCCTCACACATTAACTCTCTGAGCGTCATCTGGAACCAGCTCAGAGACTTGCCCAATAGCTTGCCCAGTGAGTTGAGATACCTGGAAGTCAGAGGAAACAGTCTGACAGACTTGCCGAGCAACTTACCCAGTGAGTTGCTCACCCTGGACGCGAGCCTCAACCAATTGATCACACTACCCGAGCGCCTGCCCACCGGCCTCCAATCGTTGGTTCTCAACCTCAACCAGATCGTTGATATTTCCCCAGAGGCCATCGATTGCCTGGCCCGCCTGCCCCGATCTTGCAGGGTCAGTCTGCTTTATAACCCCCTGTCGCCTGAGACCATCGACCGCTTAAACCAACTTCAAAATAGCCCCACATACCACGGCCCGAGAATTTTCTACCAAGGCCGAGTCTTCTCAGCCAGCTGGCCCGCAGTACCAGTTGCCCAGCTCGCAGCCCCCGTCAGAGCTCATGCCCCCCCCGAGACCGCTGACAACGTCGTTGAAAACGTAGTTAATGCCGTCCTGTCCCAGCTTGACCCTGAAATTGCGGCTGGACTTTCGGACATTCAACTCACGGCTGCTCAAGCGGGCCACCCCATGAGTGACAGGCAGCTCATCAATATGGCCTTGGATCAAATGCCGCTGGACCCAGCCCAAGCAGATCAGCGCCCAGCGGTGCCGACAGCACCAGCAGTGCGCCAGCCTGCCCCATTGACTGGGCTCGCTGCCGCAGTCTCAGCCTGGAGGCCTGTGCCGCCGAGCAGCATCGCGCCCACACCTGGCCGATGGCAAGAATTTTCTGCAGAGCCCAACGCACCGGCGTTTTCCACTTTCCTTGCCCGCCTGGGCGCCACCGTCAACGCCAATACCCCCCCCTTTCGCAACAGCGTGAGCGAGTGGCTGCATCACCTGGAAACCAACCCCGAGCTGCGCAGCGACACCTTCACGTTGAGCGAGGGTGCTACCGCCAGTTGTAGAGATCGAATTTTCCACGCCTTCAATGACATGCGCCAACTGCGGCTGGCCTCAGACGTGTCCAACGGAGACTACGACCAGCGCTTGCCCGAGTTGCTATCGCTGGCCCGCAGCATGTTCCGTCTGGGCCGGCTCGAGGCCATCGCCCGCAAGCATGCGGCTAAGAGACCTAACGTGGACGAAATAGAGGTCTACCTGGGCTTCCAGGTGATGCTTCGTGAACGTCTGGCCCTGCCGCTGGACACCGCCGACATGCATTACCCCAGCATGGCCCACATCAGGCCCGAACATCTGGAGCGAGCTTACAAGCGCATGATCGTTGCCGAACGTAAAGACTTGGCTGACTTTTTAGCCAACGATTGGCGCCCCTGGCAGGCCGTGCTGCAACGTCAGGTGCCTATAGAGTATGAGCAAGCCCAGGAGCAACTCAAGGTCGCCATGGACAAAGAATTCTCGAC
>JANMEO010000145.1:0-8535 GCA_031376995.1 Burkholderiales bacterium | reverse complement strand
GCAGGAAGTTGCGGCGGTGCGCCAATCGCCATTATTCGCCAATACATAGAGCAGCAGCAAACGCCGCACTAAAGGACGCCTAAGCTGTCCGCGCTCTTGACCCCGCCCTGAAGGGCGAGGTTTGCCGCGCATGGATCAAATTCAGCCTTGAAGAACCCCAGCGGCGCCAGGCGGTTGGGCAACCTCAGGCAACAAACAAGCCTCGCTGACTTGCAGGTTATTGTCTCGGGCGAAGTTCATGACGAAATCCCAGGCCATGGGCTCGATGTCCCGCAGCTGCTCATTCACGATCACGCACTTGATTTCATTGATGACTCGCGGCACACACCAAGGCGAATAGCCAATGTAGGCACTGATGCCACCGTGCCCACCGCCGGGTCGAAACGATGACATGGCACCCGCCAGCCGCTCAGCCCAGTCACTGGGACGAAAAGCCTGGCCATCGCGAGTCACGCCTTGAATAAAAACCTCGCGAGCTGAACTCATAGAGAAAGCACTGGGGTTGTCATGACATGAGGTCGAGCACCCGTTAAAGCGACATGCCATTGTGCCGTGATTTGTGTGACGATGGGACACTTCCTATACTCAGCCAGGCTCGCATCTTGTGCAGGGTGTACAACACCACCCTTAGAATCAACCATCATCATCACACTCAGCCTTGCGTTTGAAGCCCATGTCATCTCTTGCCCTTACGCCCGCTTCTGAGCCGCATGTGATGCGCACCTATGCACGCGTGCCGATTGCACCCTCTCATGGCCAAGGATGCTGGCTGTGGGATGTGGATGGAAAAAAATACCTTGATGGGCTTGGGGGCATTGCCGTCAATACTCTGGGCCATGCACACCCCAAACTTGTGCCCGCCCTGCAAGCTCAAATTGCCGCACTGATCCATACGTCCAACTATTACTACAACCCGCTTCAAGAAGAGCTTGCAAAAAAACTGTGCGCTTTATCGGGCCTAGAACGGGTGTTCTTTTGTAATTCAGGGCTCGAAGCCAATGAGGCAGCGCTCAAGATTGCCCGCAAGTTTGGACACGACCAAGGCATCGACAAACCCCACATCGTTGTTTTTGACAAGGCCTTTCATGGCCGCTCTATCGCCACCCTGTCGGCCACGGGCAACACCAAGGTCCAAGTCGGCTTTGAGCCCCTGGTTGAGGGCTTTGTGCGTGTGCCCCTCAACAACATCGTCGCACTCAAGCAAGCCACAGACCATCGCCCCGATGTGGTCGCCGTGTTTTTAGAAGTGATACAGGGTGAGGGTGGTGTCAACCCAGCTACAGTGCCCTACCTGCAAGCGCTGCGGCGAGAGTGCAGCGAGCGCGGCTGGCTGTTGATGCTTGATGAGGTCCAGTGTGGCATAGGCCGCACTGGACGATGGTTTGCCCATCAATGGGCTGAAATTCAACCCGATGTCATGCCCTTGGCCAAAGGGCTGGGGTCTGGAGTGCCCATCGGTGCCGTAGTCTGCGGCCCCAAGGCTGCTGAGGTTTTTGGGCCTGGCAATCATGGCACCACGTTTGGCGGCAACCCGCTGGCCATGCGTGCGGGCATTGAAACCTTGCGCATCATTGAAGAAGATGGGCTGATCGACAACGCCCTGCGGGTCGGACAAGCCCTGCATGCGGGTCTGGTTCGTGAGCTTGGCGGATTGCAAGGCGTGGTCGACGTTCGTGGCCAGGGCCTGATGTTGGGCATCGAGCTCGACCGCCCCTGCGGGGCTTTGGTTGCCCAAGCGGCGGAGGCTGGCCTGCTGATCAGTGTAACGGCCGACAAAGTGATTCGACTGTTGCCGGCCCTGATTTTGTCAATGAATGAAGCGGCCCAGATCGTTGCATTATTGAGTCCCCTGGTGAAAAAATTTTTGCAACACCCGCCTGGATAACCACTGGCATGAACCCTGATACCCGATTGATACGACACTTTTTGCAGCCCAAAGATCTGCGTGCTGAAGAGTATGCCTACCTGTTCAAACGGGCAAGCATCATCAAAAAACGCTTCAAAAACTACGAAAAATATACCCCCTTGGTGGACCGCACCTTGGCCATGATTTTTGAGAAGGCCAGCACCCGCACACGAGTGAGCTTTGAAGCCGGCATGTACCAATTAGGGGGGTCGGTGGTCAACCTGACCGCCAGCGACAGCCAACTCGGACGCTCAGAGCCGATTGAAGACAGCGCACGGGTCATCAGTCGCATGGTCGACGTGGTCATGATACGAACTTTTGAGCAGACCAAACTCGAGGCCTTTGCCGCCAACTCACGCGTGCCTGTGATCAATGGTTTGACCAACGAGTATCACCCTTGCCAGGTTTTGGCCGACATCTTCACTTACATTGAACACCGCGGCGATCTCCAAGGCAAAGTGGTCGCCTGGGTGGGTGACGGCAACAACATGGCCAACACCTGGTTACAAGCCGCCGACTTACTGGGCTTTACCTTGCATGTGAGCACCCCACGGGGCTACGAGATTGACCCCCAGGTGGCCAGTGTCACGAACACGCATTGCGTGAAAGTGTTCAAGCATCCCATGGATGCCTGCCGTAGCGCGCATCTGGTGACCACCGATGTTTGGACCAGCATGGGCTTTGAAGCCGAAAATGAAGTGCGCCGATCGGCCTTTGCCGACTGGTGTGTTGACACTGAGATGATGCAAGTGGCACAAAAAGACGCGCTGTTTATGCATTGCCTGCCCGCACACCGAGGGGAGGAGGTCACGATCGAAGTGATTGACGGCCCTCAATCGGTGGTTTGGGATGAGGCAGAAAACCGCATGCACGTTCAAAAGGCGTTGCTCGAATACCTGCTTCTTGGCCGCATCGGCTGAAAACCCGGACCCCATCATGCCCTTGCTTGCACTGATCACTGACCTGCACGCCAACCGTGAAGCCATGGAAGCTGTGTTAGCTGATGCTCGCGCCCAAGGGGCCCAGCGTTACGCATTTTTAGGCGATTTTGTAGGCTATGGGGCCGACCCTGGTTGGGTCGTCGACACGGTACGTTCGATGGTCCACAAAGGCGCGCTCGCGGTCATGGGCAATCACGATGAAGCGGTTGTCAAGGGCGACAGTCGCAACATGGTTCCACAAGCACGGCAAGTCGCACAATGGACTCGGTCTCAACTGAACTCTCGACAGATCGACTTTCTGGCGTCACTGCCGATGTCGGTAGTTGATCAAAACTGCCTGTTGGTTCATGCCAACGCCTTCGCCCCACCCCAGTGGGGCTATATCCAGAGCCGCGCTGATGCCACCCGCAGCATGCAGGCTACTGAGTGTCAATATACTTTTTGCGGCCACGTTCATGAGCCCAAGCTTTACCATTTGGGCCACAGTGGCCACTCGGGTGAGTTCAATCCGGCCCCAGGCGTGACTATTCCCTTGTCAAAACACCGGCGCTGGCTGACACTTCCGGGGTCAACGGGCCAACCTCGTGACGGCAACCCTGCCGCCAGCTACGCACTGTTCAATCTCGAGTCGAGCACGCTCACCTTTCAACGAATCCCCTATGACCATGAAACCACTGCCGCCAAAATTTTGGCCGCTGACCTGCCTCCTCGGCTGGCTCATCGTCTAAGCCTGGGCATCTGAACCTGTTGCAACCATGATGCCCACCGAGCCCACTCGCCCGGAGGATGTTGCCCCCCTGCGCTCGACTTGGGCTGTGGGCTCAAAGTTTGATTCTCTCGAGTTGCAGGCTCTGTTGCATGAAGGAAAAACGAGTCAAATCTGGCAGGTAAAAGACACTCGCAACAACGCGATTTTGGCTTTGAAAGTGGCCCACCAAGAGGCAGAATCACTCTTGCGCCTCGACACAGAGCGCACACTGCTCCAACTGCTTAAAGGCCCCCACGTGCCCAAGCTCATAGGGCACGGCGAACACAATGGCAGGCCCTATCTACTGATAGAGCAGCTTACTGGCCTCAGCCTGCGAGCCCAAATTAAAACGCAAACTCTAACGCTCCATCACGTGATTGAGATCGCGCGTCAACTGGCTTTCGCTTTGCACCACATCCATCAGCAAGGTGCGCTGCATCTGGACCTGCAGCCAGCGCACGTGATGTTTCGCTCCACGGGTGAGGCCGTGTTGTTAAGCTGGGGCTTGGCCCGGCACGAACAACAGCCCGACCTGCAAGAAAACACCCTGGATCTGGACAGCAGCGCCTACCTCTCACCCGAACAAATTCTATGGCAACGCCATGACCTGCGCAGCGACCTCTTCACTTGGGCAGCGGTCATTTACCAATGCTTGACGGGCCAACTGCCCTTTGGGCAGCCCAGCACTCCCGCTGAGTTGCGACAGCGGCTGCACAAACCAGCGATGCCGCCAAAAAGCTTGCGGCAAGACTGCCCGCCCTGGCTGCAAGACATCTTGCTGCGCAACTTTGAAGCGGCCCCTGAGCGGCACCCCAATGCCGCCCAGCTGCTGATCGCATTGCGCCACCCACCCGGCCTTGAAAAGCTCGGCGAGCGGGCTCATCGCACAACGCCTGGCCCCAATCTCATGCCTTGGTGGCAAGCCTGGCTGCCCGGGTTCAACAAGCAACTCAGCCGCCCGCCAGACCACCGCCCCCCCTCACCCCCCTTGTGGGCTCAGCTGCTGCCTTGCCCATTGATCATGGTTCTGGTCGATGTAGACAAGGGCCCCCAAAGCCAAGTCACGCTGCGGCAACAAGCCGAGCAGCTGCTCAAATCGGTGCCACAAGCTCATCTGGCGTGCGTTGCACTGCAACGCACGCCAGATGAATCCAAGTCTGAGCCCCCGAGCGCCATGTTGACTTATGGCGCTGACGTGAGCCCCCCCAAAGCCTTGAGTTTGAGCGCAAAGCTTCATTACTGGGCACACCCACTGGTGCATCACAGCACAGCCCAGTGTCTGGGTGGCATCAGTTTTCATGTCTTACCATGGCATTCATCACAGGCGCTGGGCCAATGGGTGCAAGCCTATTTGATCGACCACCTCATCGTTGGGGCAGACCTGAGCAGCGCCATGATGGATGCCAACCTCTCTGGGCAACTCGGCTGCACACTTACCATTGTTCACTCCGTGCCACCCTAAGCCCGTTCAACCTGAAGATCGTGTTCGTCAAAGGGAGCGAGTGTTCAAAGTCACCCCTTGCCCTGAGATGTGCGCTGCGACGGCGAGCGCAACAGCAACCCAATCCCCACCACCACCATCAACGTACCCACCACCACCCAAACCGTGAGGGGTTCACCCAGAATCAGGATGCCCATCAGAATGGTCGAAAGGGGCCCAACCATCCCAACCTGTGAGGTCATCGCTGCCCCAATTCGCTCCAGAGCCAACATCACAGCCACAACTGGAAAAAAAGTACAAACCACCGCATTGAGCACTGACAATGCAATGACTTCAGGGGCAACCACCGCTGCCGACAAAGGCCGAAGCATGGCAAATTGAGCCACACAAAGGAGGCAAGCCATGGTGCTCGCCCAGCCGGTCAATCGCAAAGCACCCAGGCGTTTAACTTCAATGCTGCTGAATGCCAGGTAAACCGCATAACTCAGTGCACTGCCAAAGACCAAAACGCTGCCCAAGGCCGCATGGGGCCCCACGTTTTTCACTTCGTTGACAAAAACAACCACAGCACCTAGATAGCTCACCCCTAGCGCCAACATTTGTCGAGTACCCACTCGCCGACCGAAAAACCAAAACTCTAAGGCCAGCACCAACGTGGGGGTGAGGTAAATAATCAGTCGCTCAAGACCCGCACTGATGTACTGAAGGCCCGCAAAGTCAAGAAAACTCGCTAGGTAATAGCCACAGAACCCAAGCCCAGCCACCACCCTCCAGTCGCGCGCCGTCATCGGTTCTCGGCCTCGATGGGACCACCAAGCAATGGCCAAAAACAAGGGCATCGAGAACAGCATTCGGTACATCAGCAAGGTGATGACGTCGACTTGGTAGCGATAAGCCAGCTTGACGATGATGGCTTTGCCTGAGAAGGCGATCGACCCAACCAAGGCCAGCCAAAGCCCTGCGGCATAACGGCTGGGCTCTTGGGTGCTGGGGGTGCCCCCCAGCAGCCGGCCTACCTTCCGCCTAAACAAGGCGCTCGCCCTGAGAACACGGGCCCAGCACCCCCAAGGGAGCTGGGCGACGCACTACCTCGCATGATTTTTGCTTGATGTTTGTACTCCGGTGTTGAGAGAGAGAAGGTGCGCGAAATGCAAAGCATCAGCATCAACATCGTCATCGGCATCAGTGCAAGCTCGAATTGAATGATTTAAGCCTGCCATGTACCTGGACCTGAACCTGTTGTTTCAGGTGAGCATAGAGGATGTAATTTTTTCTCCGGCCATATAGACTCCAGCCGGGCGAGCAAGCAAGGGTAAACACCAATACTGCGGGAGCCGCCGCTGACTTCGAAATTTTTTACGCCTTAGTCGGCACCAAGTCATCCTACACCACCGCAAGCTCTCAGCTCATCTTCTTGCCGGTTGTGTCAATTTGCAAGGGTCACCATGTCAAAGCACCTTTCAAACGTCCTGTCGCTGCCTGAGACAGTTGATATTTCTGACCCGACTCACGAGGTCAATCATGCCCTACTCATCGACCGCTACCGAAAGTATGGTTACGTTTTTTCGAATGTCAACCCACTGACACCCAGTCTTTGGGGGCCTGACAACCACCATGACCCCAAGGTCTTTGCCATTTGGGCAAACCAACACACCACCACTGCACCAGGCCTGCCCACCGAAGAACAGGTCAGAACGCTGCTGCACAAAACCTATTGTGGTGATATCGCTGTCAATGCAGACCACGTGAGGGCCAAGAACCAGCGCATTTGGCTCTATGAACGTCTGGAGGGTCGGCTCGAGTTGCTGCCCAATGATGTTGACAAACTCGCTCTGTACCAATCCATCTGGGCTGCCGAGCATTTTGAGCAGCGGCTGTCCCAGATGTTCCCCAGTGAGAAGCGATTCAGCCTCGAGGGCTGTGAATCTTTGATTGCTTTTTTGCAGACATGCATCGATCAGGCCCTGGCTCAGGGTGTCACGCAACTGGTCATTGGCATGCCTCACCGGGGCCGTTTGAACGCCATTTGCAATGTCTTTGGGATGGCGTTCTCCAACGTATGCTCAATGTTCACGGGAGACCCCGCGCACCTGCGAGACCTTGCCTCCTTGGACATCAAAGAGCACCTTGGGTTGCAGGCCACCCTCTGCAGAAATGGGTCTGAACTGCAAGCCATTCTTGCCCACAACCCCTCACACCTGGAGAGTGTCAGCCCAGTGATCCCCGGAATGGCTCGCTCACTCCAAGAGCGGGTGGCTGATGGCAACCGGGTGGTCATGCCCCTGGTGATGCACGGTGATGCGTCGTTCACAGGTCAGGGTGTCGTGGCCGAAACGTTCACACTGTCGCGCACCCGGGGTTACTGCGTGGGTGGCACGGTGCATTTGATCATCAACAATCAAATTGGGTCCACCATCTCCCATTTGGCGGATGCCAGGTCTACCCTGAGCACGGCAGACCTGGCCCGCGCCTATGATGTCCCCATCATTCACGTCAATGGCGACTCTCCTGAAGCGGTAGCCTTCGCAGCCAATCTGGCAGTGGATTTTCGGCAAACCTTCCGCTCAGACATCGTGGTTGACTTGATTGGCTATCGACGGCACGGTCACTTTGGCCAAGACAACCCTATGGTCACTCAGCCCGCCATGCAGCGAACCATTCGCAATATGCCATCGGTGGTTCAAACCTACAGAGCCTTTTTGCTAGACCAGCAAACCATCCATGAAACAGACTTGATCTCGATAGAGAAAGAGATGGCCGCCGCGTTTGACACCACACCGCGTGAAAACGCCCAAGCCATCAAGCACCCCCAATCGACACTTGAACTCTCCCACGTGGGAGAAATGGACGTTTGCACCAGCGTGCCATTGGCCAACTTGCAAACCCTTGTAGCTTCACTGACCACCATTCCTGATGATTTTTTGCCTCACCCTGACGTTGTCAAACTCATACAACAGTGGCTTCTTAGCGCCCAGGCCAGTCACCACCGGGTCGATTGGTGCCTGGCTGAAACCTTGGCTTATGCCACGCTGCTGGTTGAGCGCTTCAATGTCAGGCTGACGGGTTTAGACGTCGGGCGCGGAAGCTTTTTTCATCGGTTCTGTGTTTGGGATCACCAAAATTCAAGCTGTGACGGCGAAGAAGTGCATGTGCCGCTGCGCCACTTGACACCCACCCAAGGGGTCTACGCTGTATTCAACACGCCACTGTCAGAAGAAGGCGTTGTGGGCTTTGAGTATGGATATTCATTGATGTCAAAGAACAGCCTGGTTGTTTGGGAGGCCCAATTTGGCGACTTCGTCAACAATGCGCAAGTGATCATTGACCAGTTCATCTCGTCAGCTGAAGTCAAATGGGGCTACCAAAGTGGGCTGGTGATGCTGTTGCCTCATGGCTATGAGGGCGGGGGGTCTGAGCATTCGAGCGCTTACTTGGGGCGCTTTTTGTCGCTTTGTGCCGACAACAACCTGATCGTGGCGATCAGCGAGCCGCAGAACGA
>JANMEO010000123.1:0-15997 GCA_031376995.1 Burkholderiales bacterium | reverse complement strand
CCCCAATTCACGCCAAGGCACAAAAGCCTGCGAGAAGTCCATGGGCGGCCACAGGCTGCCCTGGCAAAGGGGAAAATCGGTGCAAGCCAGCACCGCATAATTGGTGCTCACCCAGCCGCCCAAAATGATTTGCAGCACACTCAACACAAACACCCCCAGCACCGCGGCCCGCTCCAAACGACTGAGCACCAGCCTGCGCGGTGTCTGCAGCTCGGCCTGAGCGCTCAGCATCACCAGCAGCGCCAACCCCCCCAACAAATGCGCCGTCACCACCGCAGGGTAGAGCTTGAGCGTGACCGTGAAGGCCCCAAACGCCCCCTGTAAACACACGGCCACCCAAGTCAGCGTGGGCCACCAAGGCGACTGACCCGCCTGCCCACATCGTGCCAGCCAGACGCTGAACACCATCATGACGGTGATCAAAACCCCCACCGTGGCGGCCAGGTAGCGATGAATCATTTCAATCCAGGCTTTGCTGTGGGTGACGGGGCCATGAGGCATGGCACTTTGGGCCGCGTGAATTTCATCCACAGCGCCCAAAGGGCTGAGGCTGCCATAGCAACCCGGCCAATCAGGGCAACCCAAACCCGAATCGGTCAAACGCGTGAACGCGCCAAAAGCCACCAAATCGAAAGTCAAAAACAGCGTCAGCAAGGTCAGCGCACGCAAGCGCGCCGCAGGTGCTTGATCGCGCTGGCGCAGCCAAACCCACGCCAAGGGCGCTGTAGCCAGGCACACCGCCAACAAAATCATGGACAGCAAAGGGCTCAAGTCCACACTCATGGGGCCGGCCGCCCTGGCTGATCCCACGAGGCCGAAGCACGCAACAAACGCTCAAGGTCTCGCTTGAGCTTGGTACTGGGGGCCGGATCGTCTTGTGGCGAGGGAATCGGTGGCGCACGCATCATCCATTGGCCCATAGGGTCAATGATGTAGAGGTGGTCTGCCAAGGTCTGGCCGGTGGCTGGTTGCAGCCACTGAGCCAGCGCCATCGGTGGCACCCGCATCACCTCGGTGCCACCGATGGCGGCCAAAGTGGCCGCAGCAGGCTGAGCCTCATCGGTGATGAACCAAACTTTGTCGACACGGTCTTTTTCACGGCCTAAGGCTTCGCGCAGGCGAGCTTGCACCAGGAGGTTGTTTTCACAACGGGCCTTGCAAGCGCCCCCTGAAACCACAACCAACAACCATTGGCCCTTGAGAGCGCTGGCAGGGATGGCTGCACCGTTGAGCTTTGTCAAAGAGAGCTGCTCAGGAATAGGCCGTGCATCAATGAGGTCGCTGAAGTTAGAGCGGCCCTCAGGGCGAATCACAAAATAGGTCAGGTACGAAGCCACCACGGGTGCCGCACAACAGGCCAACACCAGCAGCATTTGCCAACGCCCGCGAGATTGACGCGCCTGCGCCATGCTGGGCAAGGGCACGCTGTGAACCGTCAGCCCCAGGGGGGCTTGATCACGCTCAGGGTGTTCGGACCCGCCAGGGTTGGATGAGTTGGAACCAGACATACAAGCCCACCACCAGGGCACACATTGCAAACCATTGAAAAGCGTAGCCATAGTGCTTTTGCACATTGACCACGGGGCTGGGCCAGTCGCGCACGAAAGGGGCCTCGACAGGTGCTTGTTGCTGCACGCTCAGCGGCATGAGGTCAAGTCCTGTCGCTCGGCCATAAGCGGCCAAGCTGATATTTTGCCGGATTGCTCCAACAGCCTGCGCTGTGCCGCCAAGCTCTAACAAAGCGCTGGGCTCAGGCGCCAAACGGCCTTCAATTTCGACCAAACTTGCAGGCGTTGCCACGGGGACCAAGCGGGTGCGTTGCAAGGCATCGCGGGGTATCCAACCCCGCTGCACAGCGATGGCCTCCTGGCGACCCTCGAGCCTGAGCGGGGTGACCACAATAAACCCCACTCGGCCCGACATGGGGCGGTTGTCTAAATAAACCGTGGCATCGGCCTGCCAATGCCCGCGCAGCTGCACCCGCTGATGCATCTGCGCCGTGGCGTCTGTGGGCACAAGGTCAGCATTGCGCAAAATGGGGCTCGAAGCCTGGGCCACAATGGCAGCCTGCAGCGCTTCTTTCTCAGCAGCGCGGCACAATTGCCACCAGCCTAAGCGCGCCAAACCCGCCACAGACAAAAGGGTGACACAAAGAATCAACCATCGATGTTGCAACACCCTCATCATCTCGAGACAAGCCCCCGACTCAACCCAACCCTCAAACTCATGAACCTCTTCATTGCAGCGGCCTTTGTTGCCATTTTAGGCGCCCTGCTGTTCGCAGGCATCACCATGGTGCGTCAGCCTCCAGACCAAGGCCAAGGTCAAGATCAAGACCCAACAAAAACCAAGTCCAAGTCCCCCACCATGATGCGCGCCTTGGCGCTGCGGGTGGCCCTGTCGATTGCCCTATTTGCATGCATTTGGCTGGCGTATGGGCTGGGGTGGATCGAGCCCAGGGGATTGTAAGCACGCGGGTTCTATACCCCTCGGAACTGAAGATGCTGGGTTGATACCGGTTACAGGGTGGGTCTGTTCGGACGCGGGTAAAAGTCAACCAGTCGCATGGCATGGGCTGCATTGATGTCCTGACTACTCAGCAGATATTCCACCCCGCTCTTTTGGGAGACGGAGCTGCGGTTAATCACCTTCAGAAATTGCGGATCGAAAGACGAGTCACTGTTCCAAATTGCATCAATTTTATTTTGCAAGGCATAAGCCTCGGTGTGATTTTCTCCTTTGAGAGCGAGCTCTTTAAGGGCTAACAAATTAGTGATCTGCCCGGCGACTTCAGTTTTCAGTTTGATTGACATTTCACAGCTCACCGTCTGGGCGGCCATCGACTCTTTGGCCTGACGCATGAAGCTGTCCAGCTCGTCCTCAGCGACGGCACGCATGGCTACTAGATTAGTATCTTTTGTTATACCCTCTGGCCAAGTGATAAGGGGAGATTTGATGAATTCTGTAATCAATTTTTCACGGCACAAAGCCACCAGCTTTTCGAACTCCTTAAAATCGGTGTACTCCACAGAACGATCGCCTGCCATCGATCCGTCTGGCTGTCCAACCAAGGTATTGGCTGCGGTGGCACTGTTAAGTCGCAAATTCCTTGCCCGGTTGTACGACAAAGGATAACCTTGAACCCCCCAAGCACCCTGCATGCTGCCAATACCAGCGAGCATGCGTGCAAAAACACTGACCGTATGACTGGAGGTTTTTTTGGTGACGTGAAGGCCTTGCGCCCCACCATTGGTCTTGAAGTCGCTCTTTTGCTGCGTGCTTGAGCTGGCGAGACCAACTCCATTGGATTGCAAACCGTTAACATCAGCATCCCAATTCCACCCAAAACCTAAGAAGCCTAACAAACCAGAACGGGTAGTGTGATTGATTGACTTGGAACCGTTGTAAGTGGTGGCCGAAATATCATAATATTGATCAAACAAGGCGTACGCAGGCCCCTTGTAACCCTGAGTTTTCCAATTAAGAATGGTTTTAACTCCATTTTCTAAGTCGTTACTCAAATCAGGATTCAGATGATTCTTGTGAGGAACACTTGCCCAACGAACGTTGACACTTTCTTGGACCTCTTTTGACTCGCGAGATCGGAACCAGGATGCTCTACCACCCAACGTCACTGGGTACGAGGGAGTCTGAGCGCCGGGTGAGAAACCCCATCCTAACGTTTTGATCTTGTTGGTTGAAATAGACAAAGACAAACCATAGGGGTCACGGCCTACTGCGGCCTCATCTAGCAGGGCCTTTGAATATTTGAACTCAAACCGAAACACAGCAACAAATAGATCGGCTATGGGTTTAACGAGGGCAAACAACCCATTCGTAGAAATTCCCTGCTCCACCCCTTTCTGACGCGCAGAGCGCCCAAAATTGGGAAAATATGAGGGCGAGTACAGAAGTGATTTCACTAAAGGCGAAATCTGTGACTCGCTCGAAGATGCCTTTGAGGGCTGATCAATTTCTGTGTCGAGCAAGGAATCGCTCTGATTGTTCGGGTCTGAAGCTTTTGTCAAAGCATTATCAAACTTAGACCACAATGAACCCATGGGCTGCGGAGTGGGCAAAGAAGATACTATCGGCGATACGTTAGAGGATTCATTGACAGAATGATCATCGCCCAGATCGCTTACAGAAATAATCCCATCGACTAAAAATGACTGAGTGGAGAGATCATCATCATCATCTGCATCATGCGAGTTTTCAGATGATAGAGATTCGTTGGCAATTGATCGCGTTGAAATGTTCTGAGGCCCCACCGAGGGAACAACCGAGGAAGGTGGCAACTTTGCTTCAGATTGAGGCGCCCCTTGATCAGAGAAAGTTGGTGCTAAGAGGTTTTTCAGTTGAGTCAGCGCCTCAAAGACAGTAGAACTAGCCTTAACCCGCAAAACATTTGGAACAGGTTGACTTGAATCGGCTTGGCGATTGACAGGCCTGGGATAGTTGCGGCGTCCCAACTGAAGGGGTCGAGTCGCGGGGGAGGATTCCCTGTTTCTTGTTGCACGCCAAACCTCTCTATTGATGCCACGCCAAGCGCGTTTATCCAGCTTGATATCGTCAATCCGCTGACCCGACTTTACACACGATTCGATGTGGTTGAGAGTGGCTTGCGCCAATAGTAAATGTTTAATCTTCTCAGGGTTACCATTGGCATCAGTTAAATGGGCATCAACAAATTTATGCAACTCATTTCGGGCCACATCCAAATGAGATATAAGCAGTCCGCCTGCAGTTGGATACCCCACATCGGTAGCCATCATATTGACTAAAGAGATACCGTCTTTATCCCATAGATTCGGCAATTTTTTGAGTTGGCTGTTAATTTCTTGAAAATCACTTCCGCCCCCCAAAGAAGTAAACCCATTTTTAACGACACCAAAAGCAATTCGGTAATCAGTAGCGAGTTTATAGAAGTTTTGCAACTGGGGAGACTTGGAATCATTACAATCTATGCGCTTGTTATCATTAAAGATCTCCTCATCTTTATTATCAATTGATTCGGAAGTCACCTTAGTATTGTTGTAGATGGGATCATCAATTGATCCATGTGCAATATGGCTAGCAGCGAGGAGCGCCCTCTCAAGAAATGGATTATCAACGTTGATGTGGTTCCCCGATTGATCAGGCTCCAACAACCTTGACACATGCAAATAAACGCGAACAGCATCTTCCAACTCCTTTGACGGCGAATTTTCACCAGGCTTAACCAACCGCTTGAGTAAATCCACGCCATTGGGAAGATGGGCCAATAAAATGGCGACCTTCTTTTTTGGGCTGTCATCAGTATCGCCCAGACTCGCAGGGTTATTATTGAAGTCCCTTCCAGGTTTTGGCACCAATTCATCAAAAGTCAGCTCCATGAGTTCGCGCAAAGCGGTGGCCGCATCACCCGGATTGCGCTTCGAGGTATCCGCCAAGGCGCGAGAAATCAGCTGAACATGCAGAGCCACACTGGACTGATCAAGAGGAGGATCCGCTTCCTGCAGGCGCTGGGCCAATTGATTCATTTGCGCCCTTAAATCATTAAGGTCCTGCATTGCATCGACGTCCACCCTAGAGACATCCTGATTGTCGCAAGCCTCATCAAAAAACCCTGGCGGGTTATTAAATATATTGTCAAGGCTGTTTATGTTGAAATCTTTAGCCTTCTCTGGCAAGGCTATGAAACGCTTCGACTCCAATATGCGATCATTATGAAACCTATCACTGTGGGCTAGCAAGCGCTGTAGTTCACCAGCGAGATAACCCTGCTTATTTCCTAATTTTATTATATCACTTTTGCGGTCAAGAAGCTTTTCTTCATAATATTCTTTAGATTGACCGGCGCGAGCAAAATCATTTACCGCAGCCGAACAATTTTTCGTCAAATTCGACTTTTCACGCCTAAGACGTTCAGACTCTCTGTGCAGCTCGTCTAATTCCTTATCAATCCCTGGAAATTTTTTTTCAATTCTATCTTCTATATTTTTTTCAATTCTATCTTCTATATTTTTTTGAACCCTCACTTCCTCAGCAACACACTGCTTCAGCCGCGCCTTTCCATCTTCAATCTCTTTCAAACAGTACGGAAGTACTGCATTACAATCCTCAAGATTCTTACGATATTCCTCTAATAGGCCCATCAATTCGATTCCATATTTAGAACGAACGGAAATATACGGCTCCAATTTTTCAATTTTTTTAATTTCCCCCGTTAAGGCTTTAATATCCCGCTGAAGAGGCTCCAAAAAATTTTGGTCCTTCTCCAACTTACTAAAGACTTCATCTTTGTCATCGGTGGCTTTTTTTGCCTCTTCACGGAGTTTATTTATACTATCGGGATCAAGCGGACCAGGCTTAGCAGCCAAATAATCCCCAAAATCAGAAAGTTCAGTCAATAGATCAATACGCTTTTTTTCATTATCAATAATATTTATTTCAAGAGCTATGACGTCCTTTTCATTTTGCAACCGGAGCTGCTTGGCCGCAGCATCAGCCATTTCCAACTCAATAATCGATTCAACTCCCTGGCGCTGCTGCTTCCTGCTGGAGTAAATGGCTTCAATCTCTTCAGCGGCACGCAAGTCAACCGATTTACCAGGAATCTGTTTCTCTATCCTATTTGATTCCTCATGAAAATGTTTGAACTTTAGTGGAATGAGCGGATATTCCCTTTGCCTATCAACCCGCTGAACGTGACTATCATTCTGAGGCGATGGCTCACGTCCCCAACCGACCAGTCGACCTGCCTGGCGGGCCTGGCGGACGACACTTCTAAAAAATTGCCGATCTTGGCCACTGGCTCGTGCATTCAATGGACTGAGGGGCAGTTTTACATCACTGTTAGCCTGGTCAACAATTTTTCGTATATCGTTGATACTAATTTTTCCAGGCTCGAGAGATCCCACACGAGCTGAAATATCCGCCTCAGGGCTGTAATTGGCATGCCCAGGTATTGGGCGACATTCGGTGTAGCCTTTTCCATAACCGAAGAAATTACTTGATGAGTTTTTTCCGGTTGTATTTGTAAAATTGACGACCCTGGGCCGGGTCAATTTGGGAATGAAGCTCATGGCGAATGTGTTCGCCAAAATGAGCCGATTTGGACGCGCAAGCCATCATCGGGCACAGACCCCGTGATGCGTACGCCCCAAACAGCACTTGAGCATTTCTGAGCCAAAGTTTGATTGGCTAAAAATCCGATATCAATCAATGTCGATAGGGGTTCACGACTCGCGCAAAAAACGCGCGACCCAATGGTGACACCGGTAGAAAATGGGGGAAAAAACTTGTCAGAGCGTAGCTTGACAGTGCAAAGATAAAGATGGGCGGAGCCAAAGAAGACGCAGGCTCTCAGCCCCTGCCGATCAAACCGCTGGGTTGCGGCGACCCACGGCGCAGCACCACCATGAGACTTAAACCCACCTGACTGCTGCTTTCTCATGCCCGAGACGCCTTGCCATTGGTATGGTATTGCTGTTGCGCTAAAACCCTCGGCTCTGGTAAAACAATGCCCGCCGCCGTGTTGGCGCAGCAAACTGATCAGGCGCTTAAACCGCCACATTGAAACCACTGCCGTTAGTCAACTTTAAAACTTATGCTGGGTGTCGTACACCCGTGAATTCACTCTTGTGATGTCTCGAATAAGTCATTAGGATGTAAAACCATCACATCAAATGTTACGAGTTGACCTCGAGCGTGCTCAACTCGTGTTGACCTGCTTGGGGAGCGACATCCCCGGCAGTCTTTACTTCAAACTACAGAGTGAAACGCAGGCACACGTTGAGTCCCGAACCTGCAGCCGAGCGATGATGCGAGGGAAGGATGGTCTTCTGATCGGCCTTGTCGACCGGTGCATTGTCGACTTCAAGCCCATACCTATACCCCTCTAACGCAGAAGCCTAAATTTCCAATCTACGCTTTATAGTTTCGCACTCCAAAAGCTTATGCCGTTACGATTCATTTCAAACCGAACCAGCCAACTGCACCCAACGGCCAACCAGGCTGATCTCGACTCCCCAGCAGCCCACATCACAGGACACAGATTGGACAGGGGAGACGACCACCGCCCACAGCGCATGCCTGACGCAGCCCCTAGCCGCCGCCCTTGGTGTCAAGCATTCAGTCATCTCAGGTCGACGTGGCAGTCGGAAGTTAAAGAGTGGATCATGGCGCAGCCATTGAATGACGAAGCTCGTGAACGTCTTCGTGCACGTTTTGCCCCAGCAACATCCCGACGAGGACCAGAGCGGATCGCCCTCAATCTCAGTGGAATGCAGATCTTGAGCGCACCCCCGTCACTTCCACCCAGGGTGTACGATCTAAATTTAATGAACAACCGATTGAAGTGCCTCCCCAGCAACTTGCCCTCAGACATTGAAGGCATCATGGTGCGCTCTAATCAGCTCAAAGACTTGCCAAATAGCCTGCCCAGTCGGCTGGGCATCTTGCTCGCCGCCAGCAACCGATTGGTCACACTACCCAACCAGTGGCCCACCAACCTGCGAACGCTGGAACTTAGCGGCAACCACCTCGTTGATATTTCCCCAGAGGCCATCGATGCCCTGGCCCGTCTGCCTCGATCTTGCACGGTCGATCTGGACTTCAACCCCCTGTCGCCAGAAACCATCGAGCGCTTCGTTCAGCTCCAAAACAGCCCCGGATACCAAGGCCCAAGCATCATCATCAACAGAATCGGCCTCAGTTTAGCGGCCTCCGATTTAGAGTCTGTTCCAGACGATCTGCCCTCACACCTTCAAGATCTGGACCTTAGGCACAACCCTCTGACAACCCCGATCAACAATTTACCCAGACAGCTGCGTCGCCTCTTTATCTCGAATACCGACCAGAGCAGGCTACCCGACGAGCTGCCACCAAGGCTGCAACACCTTGAGGCCTGTGATAACGGCTTCATCGACATTTCCCAGGACAGCATCGATATGCTGATCAGAATGGGCCCCGAGGCCACCGTAGACTTGCGCGACAACCCTCTTTCAACTCGGACCCTCGAACGTTTAGAGCAACTTCAAACTAGCCCCGCATACCGCGGCCCAAGAATCCACCTCCACCAACACGGCCGATTCAGCCCCTGGTGGACCGAAGAACGTGCAGCCCAGCCTGCCCTCTTGACTGGGCTCGCTGCCGCAGTCTCGGTCTGGAGGCCGGAGTCGCCCAGCGACATCGCACCTACACCTGGCCAATGGCAAGAATTTTCTGCAGAGCCTAACGCATCTGCGTTTTCCTATTTTCTGACCCGCCTGCGCACCACAGTCAGCGCCAATCACCCCCCATTTCGCAACAGCGTCAGCGAGTGGCTGCATCACCTGGAAACCAATCCCCAGCTGCGCAGCGAGACCTTCACGTTGAGCGAGAGTGCTACCGCCAGTTGTCGCGATCGCATTTTCCACGCCTTCAATGACATGCGCCAGCTGCGGCTGGCCTCAGACGTCTCCAACGGGGACTACGACCAGCGCTTGCCCGAGTTGCTGACACTGGCACGCAGCATGTTCCGCCTGGGCCAGCTGGAAACCATCGCCCGCGAGCATGCGGCTGCCCGACCTGGCGTGGACGAGATAGAGGTCTATCTGGGCTTTCAGGTGATGCTGCGTGAGCGCTTGGCCCTGCCACTGGACACCACCCACATGCATTACCCCAGCCTGGCCAACATCACGCCCCAACATTTGGAGCGAGCTTACAACCGCGTGATCGCAGCCGAGGGTAAGGGCTTTGCTGACTTTTTAGCCAACGATTGGCGCCCCTGGCAGGCCGTGCTGCAACGTCAGGTGCCTATAGAGTATGAGCAAGCCCAGGAGCAACTCAAGGTCGCCATGGACAAAGAATTCTCGACTCGCCTAAAGAATCGTTTGCAAAAAATCGAGCTCGAAAATGACCCCGACTCGCAACGCACCATGGGGCCTGTGGTCCAAGCGGAAATAGCCCGTGAGATCAAAGGCCCACTCACGCAGACATTCCTGCGCAGCAATGACCTTCTTGATCATCTCTGTTGATGGGGCCTTGCGGCCAAACTGCATGAACTGACTCAATTGGGTGGGAGCGAGCCTGTGGCAGTCGCTGTGAATCATGCGCCACTTGGCATGGAGATGGGCTCTGAGACCCATCCCTGCACTCAGAATTCAGCACTCTGCACTCAGGAACGTGAGCAAAACAACCTCCCTAAATGAAATGGTGCCTCGTCGTTGCTGGCCGGGTGCTGCTCAAAAAAAGAAGGGAACTTTAAGTAGAGTCGAGGACTGGCGCACTTCGCCATTACTGCAGCAAGACCCCAACCCTTCAAATTCACTAAGTCGGAGTGCGACACCCCTCGAAACTGAAGATGCTGTGCCCGATCAATCCCACTGACGCCCAGTGTCCTGAATTTACAATCTACGCCTTGTAGCACCACCCTTCAAGGCCGAATGCCGTTCCGAATCAATTCAAACCGCACCCATCATGCGCACCCAGCGGCCCACCAAGGTGATCCCCAAACCACAGCACCCAATCATGCTCAGCCCAGATTGAGGCGGGGAGAAAACCACCGCCCACAGGAGCCGGCCGCCGCCCCAAACCGCCGTCATTGGGCTCACCTGTTCAGGCGTCTCACGCCGCCATGGCAGTTGGAGGTTGAAGATTGGATCATGGAACAGCCCTTGAATGATGAAGATCGTGAACGTCTTCGTGGGCGTTTTGTAGAAGCCCGATCCCGACGCAGGCCAGACCAGATCTACCTCAACCTCACTAATACGCAGATCGTGAGCGTACCCCCGGCACTTCCACCTAGGGCGATCTATCTGGTGATGGGGAACAACCGATTGAGCTCCCTCCCCAGCGACTTGCCTTCAGACATTCAGGATCTGATGGTTGAAGGAAACCAGCTCACAGACTTGACGAATAGCTTGCCCAGTCAGTTGCGCATGCTGCTAGCCGGTGGCAACCGATTGGTCTCAGTACCCGACCGCCTGCCGAGCCGTCTCAACACGCTGGACCTCAGCAACAATCACCTCGTTGATATTTCCCCAGAGGCTATCGATTGCCTGGCCCGCCTGCCCCGATTTTGTAGCGTCGATCTAGACTACAACCCCCTGTCGCCTGAGACAATCGAGCGTTTAGAGCAGCTCCAAAACAGCCCCGAATACCAAGGCCCAACAATCAACTTCGAGGTCATCGGCCTTTGTTTATCGGATCACAATTTAGATTCAGTTCCACACGATCTGCCCTCAAACCTTCAAGAACTGATTCTCAGCAACAACCCGCTGACAGCCCCGATCAATCATTTACCCAGACAGCTACTCAGCCTCGATATCAGTCATACCGGCCAGAGCAGGCTACCGGATGAGCTTCCACCCAATCTGCAACGGCTACGGGCCGACGGCAACAGATTGATGACCATTTCCGAGGACAGCCTCAATACCCTGATCAGAATGGGCCCCTCGGCCACCATTGACTTGTGCAACAACCCTCTTTCACCCCAGACCCTCGAACGCTTAGAGCAACTTCAAAATAGCCCCACCTACCGCGGCCCGAGATTCACCCTCAACGAACAAGATCGAGGCAGATTTTTCGGGCCCGAAGTACCTGTTACCCAGCCCTCAGCCCCCGCGAGAGCTCATGAACCGCCCGCGCCCGCTGACATCGGAACTCAAAACGTAGTCAATGATGTCCTGTCACAGCTTGATCCTGAAACTGCGGCTGGACTTTTGGACATTCGGCGCACCGCCGCTGGAGCGGGTCACCCCATAAGTGACAGGCTACTCATCAATATGGTCTTGGATCGAATGCCGCAGGTCCAAGCCCAGGCAGATCGGCAACCTGCGGTTCAAGCGGTGCCCGTGGTACCAGCGGTGCGGGCTGCTCCATGGACTGGACTCGCTGCCGCAGTCTCGGTCTGGAGGCCCGAGCCGCAGAGCAGCATCGCGCCCACACCTGGCCGATGGCAAGAGTTTTGTGCAGAGCCCAACGCCACTGCGTTTTCCATTTTCCTTGCCCGCCTAAGCACCACCGTCAACGCCAATACCTCACCCTTTCGCAACAGCGTGAGCGAGTGGCTGCATCACCTGGAAACCAACTCCCAGCTGCGCAGCGACACCTTCACGATGAGCGTTGGTGCTACGGCCAGTTGTGGCGACCGCATTTTCCACGCCTTCAATGACATGCGCCAGCTGCGGCTGGCCTCAGACGTGTCCAACGCAGACTACGACCAGCGCTTGCCCGAGTTGCTGACGCTGGCCCGCAGCATGTTCCGTCTGGGCCAACTCGAAACCATCGCCCGCAAGCATGCCGCCTCCCGACCTGGCGTGGACGAAATTGAGGTCTACCTGGGCTTCCAGGTGCTGCTTCGTAAACGCTTGGCCTTGCCGCTGGACACCGCCGACATGCATCACCCCAGCAGGGCCGAGATCAGGCCCGAACATCTGAAGCAAGCTTACAACCGCGTGATTGCTGCCGAACGTAAGGGCTTTGCTGACTTTTTGGCAAACGATTGGAGCCCCTGGCAGGCCGTGCTGCAACGCCAGATACCCGTGCAGTATGAGCAAGCTCAGGAGCAACTCATTGACGCCATGGACGAAGAATTCTCAACTCGCTTACAGGCTCGGTTGCAAGAAATCGGGCTTGACAATGACCCCGACGCACAACGCACCCTGGGGCCCGTGGTCCAAGCGGAAATCGCGCGCGAGATCAAAGGCCCACTGACAAGGGATTTCCTGCGCAGCAAGGGCCTGCATCGTCATCTCCGTTGATGGGTGCCCCTGCGGTTAACCCGCATGAACCGACTTAATTTTCGGGGCAGCGCCCCATCAAGTCCCCCATCAGGGTGCGATTCAAAGTGATGTGCGGCAAAGCTGGAAGCTGGAAGTGTTGTCCCTGGCTGTAAGCCAGTCCACTGTTTGCAAACCGCTGTCATTCCCGCGAAAGCGGGAATCCAGAAACTGTGTCAAGTCACATCCATCACATTTATTGCCAACGCCCTCTGGATTCCCGCCTTCGCGGGAATGACGGGGGGGCACATTAGTTTGAATCGCACCCTCCCCCATCAAGTCCAATAAACCACGACGTACAATCCCAACCACACGACGTCAACAAAGTGCCAATACCACGCAGCGCCCTCAAATCCAAAATGGCGGTCTTGGGTAAAGTGGCCCTTGTGCAGCCGCAACGTGATGAACAACAGCATCAGCATGCCAACGAAGACATGAAAGCCGTGGAAGCCGGTCAGCATAAAAAATGTAGAACCGAAAATTCCGGAGCTGAGCTTGAGGTTGAGGTCTCTGTAAGCATGCATGTACTCAAAGGCCTGAACACAAAGAAACACAGCGCCCAAGACAACTGTGGCCCACATGAACAAGATCGTGCGGCCACGTTGACCAGCAATCAATGCATGATGGGCAATCGTCAAGGTCACGCCCGAGGTGAGCAATAAAGCCGTATTGATCGTGGGCAAAGGCCACGGGCCAATGGTCTGAAACGCCTCGACTGTGCCTGCCGGTGAGGCAGTGAGGCCAGGCTGGATGCTGGGCCACAACGCCTGAAAATTAGGCCACAGGATGGCATTGTCAAGACTGCCCAAGTTGGGCACAGCGTGCAGGCGGGCCCAGTACAAAGCCCCGAAGAAGGCGGCAAAAAACATGACCTCTGAGAAGATGAACCAGCTCATGGCCCAGCGAAATGAAAGATCAATGCGCTTGCCGTAGAGGCCACCTTCACTTTCTCTGATGGCCGCACCAAACCAGCCAAACATGACGCTGGCCCAAATCAGCAACCCCGCAGCCAGCGAGTAGGCACCCCAATGATGGCCATTGATCCATTGACCAGCGCCCAAAATCACAAAAAACAATCCAAAGGCCCCCAAGGCTGGATAGGCCGAAGGTGGAGGAACAAAATAGTGAGGGGTCTGCCCCTTGGGGATGGCTGCTGACATGGTTCTCTCTCCTGGTACCGTTTATTCTTAAAGCCAATGCACTCAACTGGCCTTGGCAATGCCGCTGTCCAAAATCCAACTCACCAACATCACCAAGCTCACCACAAACACAAGGGCCGCCAGCAGGCCCGCAATGATCACGTGAATGGGGTTGAGCTGGGCACTGTCTTTTTCAAAATCAGCACTTTTTCGCACGCCAAAAAATGACCACGCCACGGCCTTGAGGGTTTGACAAAATGAGCCCTTTCGCTGGACAGCCGCTTGAAGGTCGGCGCCTGGCTCACTCATGAACCTGTTCCCGATGGCGCCGCCGGCACCTTGCCGCCCACCTCAAAAAAGGTGTAAGACAAGGTGATTGTTTTGACATCTTTGGGCAGCTTGGGGTCAATCACAAACATCACCGGCCATTCTTTCGCTTCACCGGGCTGCAGCAAGTATTCGTTAAAACAAAAGCACTCGAGCTTGGCAAAATGAGCGGCTGCTTGAGCCGGTGCGTAGCTGGGGATGGCTTGCGCCACCATGACCCTGTTTTGGGAATTGCGAAACTGATACATCACCGTGGTCACCTCACCGGGATGCACTGAGACGCTGGACTGTGCAGGCTTGAAGTCCCACACGCCGCGCGCATTGGCGTCGAACTCAACCAAAATCGTGCGGCTGGTGTCAACCTGGGTGTTGCCTGAATAACGCGACTGAGCCACCCCAGTGCGCTGCTCAGACAAGGACAACACGTTGATGCCCAGAGCATCGCATATCGAGCGATAAATAGGGACCAAGGCGTAGCCAAACGCGAACATCAACGCCACCACAACCCCCAGTTTGCCAAACATGCGCAGGTTATCGCGACGCAGACCCAGCGTGGCCAGTGACAGTGCCATGGGTGTTAGATCCCGAAGAGGTAGGCGCGGGTGATAAAACCCATAAAAAACAAAGCAGCAACGCTGGCCAGCGCCAGGGCCAGGCGCAGGTTTTTGTTTTTGGGATCAAGATTGGGCATGACCTCAGACCTTGACTTTAATGAACAATTTGAGTGGCAGCTGCATTGAGTTTGGGCGGCACTTCAAACGTATGAAAAGGTGCCGGAGAGGGGATTTCCCACTCTAGACCTTCGGCACCCTCCCAAGGCTTTTGGGGCGCAGGGGCGCCTTTGCCACGCATCAAAGGCAGAGCAACAAACAAGAAGAAGTAAACCTGCATCAAGCCAAAGCCAAAAGCCCCCACCGAAGCAATGGCGTTGAAATCAGCAAACTGCATGGGGTAATCGGCATAACGCCGGGGCATGCCTGCCAGCCCCAAAAAGTGCATTGGAAAAAAGGTGATGTTGAAGAAAATCAGCGAGCCCCAAAAATGAATTTTGCCGCGGGTCTCGCTGATCATCACGCCCGCCCATTTGGGGCCCCAGTAGTAGACCCCAGCAAACAGCGCATACAGCGAACCAGCCACCAACACATAATGGAAATGGGCCACCACATAGTAGGTGTCTTGAACTTGAATGTCGATGGGCGCCACCGAGAGAATCAAGCCAGTGAAGCCGCCCATGGTGAACACAAAAATAAAGCCCACAGCCCACAGCATGGGCGTCTCAAAGGTCATTGAGCCGCGCCACATCGTGGCAATCCAGTTAAAAATTTTGACGCCTGTAGGCACAGCAATGAGCATCGTCGCGTACATGAAAAACAACTGGCCCATGACCGGCATGCCGGTAGTGAACATGTGGTGCGCCCAAACAATAAAGCTCAAAATGGCAATCGAACCTGTCGCATAGACCATCGAGGTGTAGCCGAACAGGCGCTTGCGAGCGAAGGCCGGGATGATCGCGCTGATGATGCCGAAGGCCGGCAAGATCATGATGTAGACCTCAGGGTGGCCGAAGAACCAGAAGATGTGCTGGTACATCACCGGGTCGCCACCACCCGCAGGGTTGAAGAAGCTGGTGCCGAAATGGCGATCGGTCAAGGTCATCGTGATCGCGCCGGCCAGCACCGGCATCACCGCGATCAGCAGGTAGGCGGTGATCAGCCAGGTCCAGCAGAACAACGGCATCTTCATCAGCGTCATGCCGGGCGCGCGCATGTTCAGGATGGTGACGAT
>JANMEO010000098.1:0-2281 GCA_031376995.1 Burkholderiales bacterium | reverse complement strand
AAGCTGGCAATGGACAAGACCTTTATCGGACGAATCCAAAAAGGCTTTGATTTCTTGGGTTATCGGTTTAACGTGTTTGGGCTTTGCGGCCTGGCGCAGAAAACCATCGATAACCATTCTAATCAACGCTTGCGGCTTGATGAGCAAGGCGCGTCTGACCAGCGCGTGCAAGCGTATATCGCGTCATGGAAGCGCTGGGTGCGGGCGGGGATCACTCTTCCGGCATTTGGCGCTGCATGATTCGACTTACAACCCATTGACTCTGGAACCGACCACCACTATGAACACCACACACTTTAATAACTCACTTCCCGCCACTACCCGCACTTACACCCGCGCACTACTCGCCCTCGCGCTCGTCACTTCCACAATGCCAACTTTCGCGTTGATAACCATCAACGAATCGACGTGCAGGAACTCGGAACAGACAGCCACATGCTACACGGGACGCCTGTACCCCGCACGTGGAACCAAAAACCTCTACTTCTACTCCGCCGCCTGCCCGCTTTCGCGTGGTAGTGGGACTGTAATCTTCAAAGATGGATTGACAGGAAATACAGTCGGGAAAAAAAAGAACTTCAAAACCGGGCAGCCTGCCTTCAATCCCAAGATGATCACAATCCCAACGTATTATCCACCCAATATACCATATATCCAAGCCACCTTAACCTGCCCAAAACCCGGCCCACAAGGCTTTCTCAGACTGGTCGGGGGGTAACGCCGTCGCGCACGCGTGCCCAACCGCCCGTAACCGGACACCCCCCCCTAGCTGGAAGCTAGCCAACCCTTGCTGAGCAAGGGACTGTTGCAACCAAGCCAAGAAAGGCAAGAGATCGATGTAACAATGCGCGCCCGAGACAAAAACGCCAGTGCCAAAGTTTAATCACAATGAAGCTGACGGATTTTGATCTCAAGCAGATGGACGAGCGGTCTCTCGCTACACGCACGCCTGAGCAGGCCATGCGTTTATTGAACCGACCCGGGTTTCGCGGAGGCTCCAACGAGAGAGAATGGAGCCATGAAAAAGTCACCGAAATTTTCACCCGAGGTACAAGAGCGCGCCGTGCGCATGGTGAGCGAACACCTTGCAGAGTACCCGTCAACGTGGGCTACTATTGAATCGATTGCCCACAAGATAGGCTGCGCGCCGCAGACGCTGCATAAGTGGGTGCGTCAACAGGAGACGGACACTGGTCAGCGCGAGGGTGTGAGCACGCAGGAAGCTCAGCGCATCAAAGACCTTGAACGTGAGGTACGTGAACTGCGCAAGGCCAACGAGATCCTGAAGTTGGCCAGCGCGTTTTTCGCCCAGGCGGAGCTCGACCGCCGATTGAAATGCTGAAGGCTTTTGTTGACGAACATCGTCTACAAAAGGGGGTCGAGTCGGTCTGCCGCGCTGTGCAGATCGCCCCATCAGCTTACCGCCGCCATGCTGCTCGGGTGCGCAACCCGGGGCTATGTTCGAGGCGCAGGCAACGCGACTTGATGCTGACGCCACACATTAAGCGCGTTTGGGAAGTCAACTTGAAGGTCTATGGTGCCGACAAGGTTTGGCAACAACTCAATCGCGATGGAACAACTGTGGCGCGTTGTACGGTTGAGCGGTTGATGCGCCAGCAGGGACTTCAGGGTGTACGCCGAGGGAAACGGATGCGCACCACCGTGCCCGATCCAAAGGTGCCGTGCCCATTGGACAGGGTCAATCGTCAGTTTAAAGCCGAGCGGCCCAATCAGCTCTGGGTCTCAGACTTCGCCTATGTCTCAACCTGGCAAGGCTGGGTTTACGTGGCCTTTGTCATCGACGTGTTCAGCCGACGCATTGTGGGCTGGCGCCAGAGCAGCTCGATGCACACGGAGTTTGTTTTAGACGCTTTAGAACAAGCCCTGTACGCACGGCGTCCAAGCGAGGAAGGCGGATTGATCCACCATTCAGACCGGGGCTGTCAGTACCTTTCCATCCGATACAGCGAGCGCTTGGCCGAGGCTGGCATTGAGCCCTCGGTGGGGTCCAAGGGTGATAGCTACGACAACGCACTGGCCGAGACGATCAATGGGCTGTACAAGGCCGAGGTGATCCATCAGCGTGGGCCCTGGAAGACCAAGCAAGCGGTCGAATTGGCAACGCTGGAGTGGGTATCTTGGTTTAACCATCACCGATTAATGGAGCCCCTGGGTTACTTGCCACCGGCCGAGTTCGAAGCCAACTATCATCATCAATGCGCTGGTCAGGCCGCACCCGTCTGACTTAAACCAACCGGCCTCCGCGAAACCCGGGGCGGTT
>JANMEO010000006.1:0-7144 GCA_031376995.1 Burkholderiales bacterium | reverse complement strand
TTGGACGCCTCGGCGTCCACGGCTGGCCCCTCGCCAGACCCGTTCCCCGCGCTCAAGGCCCTGTGCCTCATTGCCCGGCTTCACCACGTAGCGGCCGACCCCGCGCATCTGGCCCATCAACTGGGCTGGTCACCCAGCCACCAGCCCACTACGCAAGACCTGCTCTTGGCCGCCAAGCACCTGGGCCTCAAAGCCAAGGTGGTGCACTCTCACATTGAGCGCTTACCCTTGGTCCCTCTGCCTGCCTTGGCCCTGGTGCATGACGAGCAGGGCCACATGCGCACCGTGGTGCTGGCCCAATGCGACCCGCAGCGCGTGCTTTATCAAGACCCCTCAGGCACCCTACAAAATGGGCGCCCCGTCATCGAGCCGCTCTCTAGTTTTGAATCCATCTGGAGTGGGCGCTTGATGCTCATCACCAGCCGCGCCACGCTCGTGGGTGAGTGGGCTCAGTTTGACTTCAGTTGGTTCATCCCCAGCCTGGTCAAGTACCGCCGTCTGTTGGGCGAGGTCTTGGTGGTGTCTTTGTTTTTGCAGCTCATCGCCCTGATCAGCCCGTTGTTCTTTCAGGTGGTCATGGACAAAGTGTTGGTCCACCAGGCGGTGACCACGCTCAACGTGCTGGTGATTGGGCTGGTGCTGGTGGTGGTGTTTGAGAGTGTGCTGAACTTGCTGCGAAGTTATATCTTCAGCCACAGCACCAGCCGCATCGACGTGGAGCTGGGTTCAAAGCTGTTTGGTCATCTGATCCAGCTGCCCTTGGCCTACTTTCAAGCGCGCCGGGTGGGCGACTCGGTGGCGCGGGTGCGTGAGCTGGAAAACATCCGCAGCTTTCTCACCGGCAACGCTTTGACGTTGGTGCTGGATGTGTTGTTCTCGGTGGTCTTTATCGCAGTGATGTGCTTTTACAGCGTGCCACTCACTCTGATCGTGCTGGCCAGCTTGCCGCTGTATGTGGGCTTGAGTGTGCTCATCATGCCCGTGCTGCGTGCCAGGCTCAATGAGAAGTTCAGCCGGGGTGCTGAGAATCAAGCCTTGCTGGTCGAGGCGGTCACGGGCATCCAAACCATCAAGGCCAGCGCTTTAGAGCCTGGCTTGGCCAAGCGCTGGGATGAGCAACTGGCCGCTTATGTCAGCGCCAGTTTCAAGACCCAAACGTTGGCCAGTGCGGGGCATGAGGGCATCACGCTGATCGGTAAACTGGTGGGGGCCGCCACGCTTTGGTATGGGGCCACGCTGGTGATGCGCCAAGAGTTGTCGGTTGGCCAGTTCATTGCCTTCAACCTCTTTGCCCAGCGCGTGGCCCAGCCCATCATGCGCATGGCCCAGTTGTGGACGGATTTTCAGCAAACCGGGATTTCGATGGCGCGCCTGGGCGACATTCTCAACACCCGCACCGAGGTGCCCCCGAAAGCTGCAGCGCAACTGCCACCGCTCAAGGGCCACATCTGCTTTGACCAGGTGAGCTTTCGCTATGTGCCGCAAGCCCCACCGGTGCTGCAGCAGCTTAGCCTGGATATCCAAGCGGGGGAGGTGATTGGCATCGTAGGGCGCAGCGGCTCGGGCAAAAGCACCTTGACCAAACTGGTGCAGCGCCTCTATACGCCCGAGCACGGGCGGGTGTTGGTGGATGGGCTGGACATCAGCCTGATCGATGCGGCGCAACTGCGTCGCCAAATTGGCGTGGTGCTGCAAGAGAACTTGCTCTTTAACCGCAGCATCCGCGAGAACATCGCCATCATCGACCCCGCCGCCCCGATTGAGGCGGTGATGCGCGTGGCGCAGTTGGCCGGGGCGCATGAGTTTGTCAGTGAGCTGCCCCAAGGGTATGACACGGTGGTGGGTGAGCAAGGCACCGGTTTAAGCGGTGGACAAAAGCAGCGCATCGCCATCGCCCGGGCCTTGTTCTGCAACCCCAGGGTGCTGATTTTTGACGAGGCCACCAGCGCGCTCGACTACGAGAGCGAGGCGATTTTGCAAAAAAACATGGGCGCGATTTGCCGTGGGCGCACCGTGCTCATCATTGCCCACCGCTTGAGCAGCGTGCGCCACGCCCACCGCATTGTGGTGATGGACAAGGGGCGCATTGTGGAGTGTGGCCCTCATGAGCAGCTGCTCAAGATCCCGCAAGGGGTGTACGCCCATCTGTGGCGCATCCAGGCTGGGGGTGCCGCGTGAGCGACTCGATTGCAAACATGCGCCACCCAGCCATCGAGCTGTTGGCTCGTTACCGTGCTGTGTGGAGTGCGGCCTGGGCGGCGCGCTCGGAGCTCGCAGGGCCGCAGCGCCACAAAGATGAGCTGGCCTTTTTGCCTGCCGCGTTGAGCCTGCAAGAAACACCGCTGCATCCGGCGCCCCGGCGGACAGCGTGGGTGCTGTGCGGCCTCTTCACGCTTGCGCTGGGGTGGTCGATATGGGGCCAGATCGACATTGTGGCGGTGGCCCAGGGTCGCATTGTGGTGAGCGAGCGGACCAAACTGATTCAGCCCCTGGAGACCAGTGTGGTGCGCCAGGTGCTGACCAAGGAGGGAGACGTGGTGCAAGCGGGTCAGGTGCTGGTTGAACTTGACGCCACGCAAAGCAGCGCTGACGAAACCAGTGTGCAAGACCAGTTGCGGGCAGCCATATCCGACGAGCAACGCAGCACGGCGCTGCTGCGCTCACTCACCGACATGCAGCCCCCACCAACCACTGAGGCCAACGATTCAGCGCAACTGCAGGCGCAGTGGCAAGACATCACCTCCAAGCTGGGCAAACTGGGGGCGGAGCAACGCCGCCGCGAGGCCGAAATCGTGACGGTGCAGGCCAGCATCGGCAAGCTCGAGGCCACGCTGCCGCTGGCGCACCAGCGCGAGGCCGACATCCATGCGCTGAGCGCGCAGGGCTTCATGGCAGGCCATGCGGGGCAAGACCGAACCAGAGAGCGCATTGAGCAAGAGCAAGATCTGCTGACTCAGCGCGCCCGCTTGACTGAAGCCCGAGCGGCGCTGGTAGAAAGCCTGCAAGCCCGCACGGCGTATGTGGCCGAGACGCGCCATGCCTTGAACGAGCGCCAAGCCCAGGCGGCGCTCAAGCGCCAACAACTCACGCAAGAAAGCGTCAAGAGCGCGCAGCGCAACCGCTTGACACAGCTCACCGCGCCGGTGTCAGGCACGGTGCAGCAGGTGGTGGTGCACACCGCGGGGGGCGTGGTCACGCCTGCGCAAGTGCTGATGGTGATTGTGCCCAAAGATGCGCAGGTGACGGCTGAGGTGATCATCGATAACAAGGACATTGGCTTTGTGCACGCGGGGCAAGCGGTGACGGTGAAGCTGGAGACGTTTCCCTTTACACGCTATGGCACGCTCGATGCTCGGGTGAAAAGCGTGAGTGCGGATGCGGTGAATGATGAACAACGCGGGGCGATCTTTCCAGCGTTGCTCACGTTGCAGCAGCGGCAAATTGATGTGGACGGGAAGCGGATTGCGCTGAGCCCGGGGATGAATGTGACGGCTGAGGTGAAGACTAGGCGGCGGCGGGTGATTGATTATTTGTTCAGCCCTGTGCGCAAGGCGTTGGATGAGAGCCTGGGGGAGCGGTGATGGCGGTAAGAGGAAAACACAATGGATGTTCAAAAAAACTTGCAGGGGGCAAAATTTATTGTCATTTTATACAGAAAATATAATGACGATTGTGAGCTCGATTACTGGTTTAATCTAGATGGCAAATCACAACTTGATCTTGCGAAATTTATTCAAGAAATCGACGGAAAAGTTATATCAACACTTATTGCCAACGAGGTATTACCAAGATAATGAGAAATACACATGGGCTTAGACGTATTCGATATATTTTTTTGGTGGATAGGCAAAGTCTTTTGGCTTTGGTTGTCAAAGAGGCGGAGGAAGACCTCAACGCTAAGTGATGGCGCATACCAGGTCATCGGATTCATTATTTCTTTTCTGCTTGTTATTTTTTTCATTTTTGCCTACTTGATCCTGCAAATGTCAAAATTGACTTATTAATTGATTTATCGAAGGATATCAATGAATAATCTTAGCCGCCTATGTAAAAAATGGTTTTTTGTTTACTTGTTGGCGGCGTGTTTAATGACAATTTTAAATTACGCATTTCCTGAATATATTCGGGCTTTAATTGTTTTTTTGCTAAAAATAGAGTCGGGCAGGTTAATGAGTGAATCTGTGATTTACAGATTATCAATGTGGTTGGCTGCAAATTTTGCTTTTGTGGCGCTTGCAATTACTGATGCCTGCTCAAAATATTCAATAGTTGATATAGAGTCTGTTCGTGAATGCTCATGGAAGATTGTTTTTGGATTAATTTTGATTTTATTTGTGTGGTGGGCATTACCAACTCAGTTTCATTGCAATAACTGCTCACTAAGTGATGATATATTTTATATTATGCTAGCAATTAGCATATTCCCAGGAATTCAGCTACTCTCATACATTTCCGCTGTAAAAATTAAATTTATCTTAATTGGAAAATAAATGGCAAGCATTACGCAAGACGATCAAGAAATTATATCTCAGATAGCCAATCAGTCCAGTGAGCACCTGCTTGGCGCTCGCCTAAATCTTGTGCCGAACGTTTGGGACAGGACTGGGGCCGTAATAGCCATTACTGAAACCTTTTCTGACTCATTTAATAAGTTATTCACAAGCTGGACGGATGTTGCCGCCTACAGAACACGACAATATAATTTTGCAGATCGGTTGATATTAGATACTGAAGCACAAATTGGCAGGCTTTCTAGTGGCGCCGCAAGTGAAGCAGCGGTTCTTCGTCGCTCAGCGCAAGTTATGGCAGAAAATATGCGAGTCATGGGAGACCTTGCAGCCGTTAACATACCATTGTCTACATCGAGTGCTGCAAATGCAGCGCGTGTGGCAGAGTATACTGCCGCTTTTGCAAAGGCAGCAGGTTCAGTTCTTACGATAGGTCAAATGGTCTCGAGAACGTATGATGCTGCAATAGGTGAAGCCACGACGCACGATGTGATGGCTGCTGCAGCTGGAAACATTGGTGCACTTGCAACTGGTATCGTAGCAGGGGCACTACTGGTAGGCTCAAGCTTGGCACTAATACCTATAATTTTAATTGGTGGAGTTACTATTGGAGTTGCTTTTGCGGTTGGGAAGATAGCGGAGGATGCATATCGAGAATGGGGCCATGACCTAACAGACTTCCTTACCCAAACAGGTGAATGGTGGGGAGAAAAAATTCATGACATTACCTCCAGCGATTTGATCAGCACCCTATTTGACAGCGCCATGAGCTGGATCCCCCGCGTCGACCCCCTAATCCTCGATCTCGACAACGACGGTATAGAAACCGTCGGCACAGAAGCTGGCGTCTTATTCGATGCCAACGCCGACGGCATCAAAAACGGCACGGGTTGGGTTTCCAAAGACGACGGCTTTCTCGTGTGGGACAAAAGCGGCAATGGCACCATTGACACGGGCCGAGAGTTATTTGGCGACAGTTTCATCAAAGCCAACGGTCAAACTGCTCTCAATGGCTTTGATGCCCTCAGCAGCTTGGATGACAACGCCGACGGCAAAGTCAATGCGGCTGATGCAGCTTGGAGCAGTTTGCGGGTGTGGATCGATGCGGACACTGACGGCGTCACCGATGCCGGTGAACTTAAAACCCTGGCCGCGTTGAACATCACCGCTGTCAACACCAGCAACACCGTCGTCAACCAAACCCTTCCCAACGGCAATATTCTTGCCGCTTACGGCACCTATGTTAAAGGTGATGGCACCACCGCCAATGCAGGCTTGGTCTATCAAAACGCTGACATTGACCTCGCGCAAGACACCTTCAACAGCCAATTCACCGACAGCATCCCGATCTTGGCGGATGTGGCCTCATTGCCCGACATGTCAGGCTCAGGTCGGGTACGTGACCTGCAGCAGGCTGCCAGCCTCAATTCAACACAGGGCCAAGCACTCAAGTCTGCCGTCACCACATTCAACGCCGCGACCACTCGCGACGCTCAACGCGCACAGCTTGACGCCTTGCTGCTTAACTGGGCCGACACCAGCGACCTCAAGCTCACCCTGCAACAGCGCAACCCCAACATCACCGGCGTTTGGAGAGACCCCGCGCAACGTGCCGAATGGGAAAACAAACTTCACATTTTGGAAGCTTTTAACGGGCGCTATTTCTTCACTCTGCCCGGCGAAACCGGCACTGCGAGCAGCGCTGGCGCACTCGCTGGGCTCAGCTTAAGCAGCCCTGATGCCAGCGGCCGACAAGTGGGCACCATCACGCTGGCTGCCCCCCAAGTGAATGCCTTGCAGCAAAGCTTTGATGCACTCCGAGAGAGTGTCTATCAGAGCCTGGTTCTGCAGACCCGACTCAAACCCTGGCTCGATAGCGTCCAGTTTCAAGTGTCAGAGTCTGAGATCCGTTTTGACATGAGCATCCTCAACGCTCAGATCGATGGGCGTCTGAGTACCCATCTTGTCAACGGCCTAACTGATTTGATCGAATTGGGGAAATATGCCCAACCGATGCTGGCCAACACGGGCTTCGATGTCTGGTCAAAACTCGAAAATATCTTGAGAAGCACGGAAATCACACCAGCTATCAGCAACCTGCTGAGCCAATTTAATATTCAACTTCTGGGCGCAGACAACGATACCGTTGTTGGTACCAGTAGCAACGACGTGTTGTACGGCGGCCTAGGCAACGACAACCTACAAGCGGGCAGTGGCAACGACACGCTGAGCGGCGGCAAAGGCAACGACGAAGTTCAAGGCGGCATTGGCAACAACACTTACTTGTTTGGCAAGGGCGATGGCCAAGACTCCATACGCTCAGAGCATGATGCCACGCCTGGCAAGCTCAGCACTCTGCAGTTCAAAGCGGGCGTGCTGCCCACTGAAGTCACCTTGAGCACCGCAGGCAACCGCTTGCTGATCCAGATCAACGGCACGAGCGACCAAGTCTTGGTTGAGAACTTCCTCTACGAAGACAACACCGCCAACCCTTATAACCCATCCCATTACACACAACTCGCAGCCCAGCATGATTTAGCCCGAAGAGAAGGCACACTGGGAGGATGACTACATGGGCTGAAGAAGAATTTGAGACGCTATCGCTGGGAGACGCCCGGCTAGATAAGCGGATGGTG
>JANMEO010000009.1:0-9164 GCA_031376995.1 Burkholderiales bacterium | reverse complement strand
GCAGGAAGTTGCGGCGGTGCGCCAATCGCCATTATTCGCCAATACATAGAGCAGCAGCAAACGCCGCACTAAAGGACGCCTAAGCTGTCCGCGCTCTTGACCCCGCCCTGAAGGGCGAGGTTTGCCGCGCATGGATCAAATCAGCGCGGCGCTCATGGCACGGGCTGCTTCAGTTTGGCGGGTGCGATAGGCCTCAAGCAGACTGCACAATTCAGGGCGATCGGTGGCCAGCATGGCGACCGCAAACAAAGCCGCATTGGCCGCACCCGCAGCGCCAATCGCGAAGGTGGCCACCGGAACACCCTTTGGCATTTGCACGATGGAGTGCAGCGAATCAACGCCCTGCAAGTGCCGACTGGGCACAGGCACCCCCAGCACCGGCACAGTGGTCTTGGAGGCCAGCATGCCAGGCAAGTGGGCGGCCCCTCCAGCCCCAGCGATAATAGCTCGCAAACCACGCCCAGCTGCTGCGTCTGCGTAGGCAAACATATCGTCAGGCATGCGGTGGGCCGAGATAACACGGGCTTCAAAAGCAATGCCAAACTCGGTCAAAATCTCGGTGCTCGCGCGCATGGTCTCCCAATCACTGCTAGAGCCCATCAAAACACCAATCAGTACACCACTCATTGAGGCGCCCTTGGATGCTTTCGTTGATACTTCAGTCGCCAAGCTGGTCATGCGCCCCCCTATGGTCTCAAACCTTGAATTGTAGGCCGCCGCGCCTCATGTGCCCGACTCTCCCAGCCAACCTCACCACCCATCATCATGATTGACATCACCATGCAAAACCTGGAGACCGAACTGGTCCAGGGCTCAATTCAACAAGCTGTGTTGCTCGACATCTGGGCTCCTTGGTGCGGCCCCTGCAAGGCCTTGGGGCCTGTGCTTGAAAAGCTTGAAACAGCCTACGAGGGCCGCTTCAAACTGGCCAAGCTCAACTCTGACGACCACCCCCAAGTGGCCGCACAGTTGTCGCAAATGTTTGGTGTGCGCAGTATTCCATTTTGTGTCTTATTCAAAGGTGGGCAACCTGTCGATGGCTTTGTGGGCGCCCTGCCCGAAGCCGATATTCGCGTCTTTTTAGACAAACATGTGCCCAGCGCCAATGAACTGATGGCCGATGAAGAAGTGGCCGAGGCCGAAGAACTGTTGGCTGAAGGCGACGTGGCCAGCGCCTTACCCAAACTCAAAGCCGCACTCGAACTCAGCCCCGACAACGACACGGCGCGCTTTGATTATTTGCGCGCTTTACTTCAGCAGCGCCAGTGGGACCAGGCCCGCGAAGTCTTGACGCCAGTGGCTGGCAAAGTGATGCTCGATGCCCGCCTGAGCGCCTGCCAGCACTGGTTGCAAGCCATCGACAAAGCTGCCAGAGCACGCAGCACTGAGGCCCTTGCCCTGGCACTGGCAAATAACAAACGCGACTTCGATGCACGCTTTGAGCTGGCCCAGGTGCACTTTGCAGCGCAACGCCTGAGCGAAGCGCTGGATGAGCTGTTAGAAATCATCATGCGCGATAAAGCCTGGAACAACGAACTGGCCCGTAAAACCTATATTGCCATCTTAGATTTAATGAGCAAGCCCGCACCCAAAGCCAAAGTCGATGCCCCCCAAAGCAAGGTTGAAATTGCCACCCTCAGCACCACTCCACCTGCCGACCCCGTGGTTGATGGCTATCGGCGCAAGCTGAGCATGGCCCTGTTTTGAAGCTCGTGTCGCAAAGCCCGCCTAGCTGAAGCGGGCTTTGCTGGGTCGCCGCAGGGTTGCGTAAAACCACGTAGCGGTAAAACCCTTTGCTCGATAGCGCAAAAAAGAGTCTCATCCCATGTTCGTCTTCAGTTCATAAGCTTAAAGAAGTCTGATGTTTCACTTGAGCGTTGGGCTGGCTTGACCGCTGCGTCGCCCCCGATACAACGAGCTCAAGCACCCCTTGAACAGCCCTAGATGCGGTTGTTTGGTGGTCTTTTCAGCTGAAAAATATTGAGTTAGCCCGCTCGCATTTTTATTTTGGAGAATCCCCGTGTCTTTTTTATTGTCTATTTCGCAGTTGATCGATGGGCTCTCGAAGCTCATCGGCCGCTGCGTATCGTGGCTCATTTTTGCCGCCGTGATCATTTGCGTTCTCAACGCCGCAGTGATCAAAGCATTCGCCAGCACCGCTGTGTTTCAAACCGTGTTGAACGCCCTCAACGTAGGGGCCAATTCGTTCATTGAAATCCAGTGGTATCTGTTTTCGGCGGCTTTTTTGATGGCTGCGGGCTACACGCTGATGTGCCAAGAGCACGTCAAAATCGATGTGATCTCAGGCCGGTTTTCTAAGACCACGCAAATTTGGATTGATATTTTTGGCATTTGCGCCTTCTTGTTTCCGTTTGTTGTGATCGTCATCAAGCTGAGCTTGCCTTACGCCCTCAAGGCTTATGCGTCGCATGAAATGTCGGACAACGCGGGCGGCCTGATTCGCTGGCCTCTTTACATGTTGTTGCCTCTTGGCTTCACTTTTTTAGGCATTCAAGGGGTCTCTGAACTGATCAAGCGCTTTGCTTTCTTAGCAGGTGCCATCCCTGACCCCACACAAAAACCCCAAGGCAAGACTGCTGAAGAAGAACTGGCCGAGTTTTTGTTAAATAAAGAGGTCGCCGCCCGCGAGGCCGCTGCACTTGGAGTCAAAAAATGATTGAATTTTTAACTGCCAATTTTGCGCCGATCATGTTCGGCTGCTTGGTGCTATTTTTGTTGATGGGCTACCCCGTGGCGTTTTCGCTGGCGGCCTGTGGTTTGTCGTTTGCAGTATTGGGCATCAACATCGGTTTGTTTGAAACCTCGATGCTCGACAACTTGCCCCTGCGAATCGTGGGCATCATGCGCAACGACACCCTGCTGGCAATCCCATTTTTCACCCTCATGGGCTTGATCTTAGAGCGCTCCGGCATGGCTGAAGATCTCTTAGACACCATCGGCCAGCTGTTTGGCCCGATCCGCGGTGGGCTGGCCTATGCCGTGATTTTGGTGGGTGCGATGTTGGCGGCCACCACCGGTGTCGTGGCTGCTTCGGTGATCTCTATGGGCTTGATCTCACTGCCCATCATGCTGCGCTATGGCTACGACCGACGCCTGGCGTCTGGGGTGATCGCTGCCTCAGGCACCTTGGCCCAAATCATTCCACCCTCGCTGGTGTTAATCATCATGGCCGACCAATTGGGCCAAAGCGTAGGCGACCTTTACAAGGGCGCCTTCATTCCTGGCTTTGTGCTGACCGGGCTGTATGTGGGCTATGTGGCACTCATCACATTGATCAAACCCAGCTGGGCCCCAGCGTTGCCCAAAGAAGCACGAACCATCCGCGAAGACAATGGCTCATCGGGCCTGCCATCTTTGGGGGTATTGGCCTTGATCTCTGTTGTCCTGGCGGTGGTGTTTGCCAAAACACGCCCAGAGAGCACAGCCACCGATGAAGTCATCGTGGTGTCTATGTGTGTCGGTATTGGTATTGCCTTCGCACTTTCCGTACTGAACAAAACCCTCAAGCTGGGCTTGCTTTCGCGCATGGCCGAGCGAGTGACGTTTGTATTGATCCCCCCACTGGCCTTGATTTTCTTGGTCTTGGGCACCATATTTTTGGGCATTGCCACCCCCACGGCAGGTGGTGCGATGGGTGCAGTGGGCGCCATGGTCATGGCTTTAATGCGTCGACGCATTGACCTCAAGCTGATGCGCCAAGCGCTGGACAGCACCTTGAAGTTGTCTTGCTTTGTGCTGTTTATCTTGCTGGGCGCCACGGTGTTCAGTTTGACCTTCCAGTATGCTGGTGGCCCACACTGGGTTGAGCACCTTTTGACCGGTCTGCCCGGAGGTCAACTCGGCTTTCTGATCGTGGTCAACATCATGGTTTTCCTGTTGGCCTTCTTTCTCGACTTCTTTGAGTTGTCATTCATCATCGTACCGTTGTTGGGGCCTGTGGCCATCAAACTGGGCATTGATCCCATCTGGTTTGGCGTGTTGCTGGCCGTGAACATGCAGACCTCATTCATGCACCCTCCGTTTGGCTTCGCCTTGTTTTACCTGCGCAGTGTGGCCCCCATCAGTGACTACATTGATAAGCTAACAAACAAGAAAATTGCCAAAGTAACAACCGGCCAGATTTACAACGGCGCCATCCCTTTTGTGATCATCCAGCTCATCATGGTTGGTTTGTTGATTGCCTTCCCAGGCTTGGTCACGCGCGCCGACCATTCACACGATATCAAGATCGATGCCGACCAGGCTTTCGAACAAATGCAAGAAAATGCACCTCAAGACGACCCCATGAGAGGGATGGGTGACTTGATGCCCAAGCCCTGAGGCTTCACACCCTGAATCAGGCTTGCCTTGAGCCGCTTGAGTGCCCCAGTGCCTGATGGTGCTGGGGCTTTTTTTATCCATCGGAACTGAAGATGCCCGACGCGCCTGCCCCACCAGCAAATAAAGGGCCACGCCATTTGATTGTTCGCTTGCGCAATTGGGTTGGCGACACGGTATTGAGCCTTGCGGCCCTCAACGCACTCGACCAGGCTGGATACAGCTTGACGTTGGTTGCACGAGGTGGCTGGGCCCCCGATTTACTGCGGGGCACGCGCTGGCCAATTTTGGTTCAACCCAAGGGGCTCTGGGCTCGGGCGGCTCAACTGCATGCGCTGCGCCAAACATTGTCTTTGACAGACCCGGGGTTTGGCCAACGGCTCAACACCCTTGTACTGCCACAGTCGTTTTCTAGCGCGCTGGAGACCCGGCTGGCAGGCCTTCACTCACTGGGCTACCGTCATGAGGGACGAAACCTTTTATTGACGCATAGCCTACCGATGCCCAGTGCTGGTCACGTGGCCTCTCACTACCTTCAGCTGAGTTTGCACTTGATAGCACTGCTCACACCCAGCTCACACCAGCCATCGCCCGCCCCTGAGGCCCCCGCACCGATGCTGCCTGTGCCCCCAAGTGCCACAGTGGCTGCACAATTGCTCTTGCGTCAACACCAGGTGAATTCACGGTACATGGTAGTGTGCCCCTTTGCGGGCGGCAAGTCACCCAATGCTGGGCTGGACAAGTCTTGGCCGTGCTTTTCAGAGTTTGTCAATTTGGCGGCCCAAGCACTCGATATCCCCATGCTCATCTGCCCCGGGACCGGTGAAGTTGAGTGGGCCCAAAAAAACTATCCTGCAGCGCTATGCCTCAAAGAGTGTGGGCTCGATATTTACACTGCGCTGCTGCAAACTGCAGCTTTGGTAGTAGCCATCGACACAGGCCCTGGTCACATGGCCGCAGCAGTGGGCGCCCCCCTGTTGAGCCTGATGGGGCCCAGCAGTGCGGCTCACTGGCGGCCTTTGGGGCCGGGTGTTGAACTGCTGGTCGGCTACCCTGAGTGGCCCACGGCGCAACACGTGTTGGCACGCTGCCAAGCTCGACTGGGCACTCTACCTATTAAAATCGACAAGTAAGTTATTTTACTTGTCGACAACCCAAGAAATCCCCCGTGCTCAGAATAGTCAGCTTGAACTTGAACGGAATTCGCTCGGCAACCACCAAGGGGGTTGCTCAATGGGTCGAGGCGATGAAGGTCGATGGCCTGGGGGTGCAAGAAGTCAAAGCCCAGGCCAGCGACATTGCAGGTCGCTTCGACGACTTAGCAGGTTTGCGAGGACACTTTCATTTCGCCCATAAAAAGGGCTACTCAGGTGTGGGTGTTTATACCCGCCACGAGCCCAGCGACGTCATCGCTGGCATTGGCCACGCCGAGTTTGACAACGAAGGCCGCTGGATAGAAACCCGCTTTGACACGCCCCAACGCAGACTCAGCCTGATCAGCTGCTATTTTCCAAGTGGCAGCAGCAGCGAAGAGCGGCAAGCAGCAAAGCTGATTTTTTTGGCTCACATGGGCCCGCACCTGCAAAGCCTCAGAGCCCAGCGTGAGTTCATTTTGATGGCCGATGTCAACATCGCTCACCAGGCCATCGATCTGAAAAACTGGAAAGCCAATCAAAAAAACAGTGGATTCACCCCTGAGGAAAGAGCCTGGATGGGCCAACTTCTTGACCCCACCCAAGGTGGTCTGGTCGATGTATTTCGTCACCTCAATCCCAACGCAGACCAGTACACCTGGTGGAGCAACCGCGGCCAAGCTTGGGCTAAAAATGTAGGCTGGCGCATTGACTAGTCAGTTGCGCATAAAACCTACATTTGGTGCAAGTTTTGCTCATAGGCGGTGACCAAGTGATCGGCGACGCAACATCGATGCGGCAGGCAAGGTGCTGTCTGTATGCCCGTACACTTTTGCAGGGCTCCGTTTTGGGAGCCTACGTCTACGCGCAAGATCCACGACAACAACGCCCGATGCCCAATTTCACTGCCCGCAGGAGCCTGTTTGCTACACCTTGAGTACCTCAAAGAGCGTGGGAGCGACGAGGCTATCTTTTTCAAGCGAGCCTCAGGTCGCTACTACACGGGTGAGATCGTTGGTCGGCGACTGGCGAGTGAGGTCGCTCAGGCCTTTAATGCTGCGCATCCACGTGCACGCAAGATCTCCGCTGCAGACCCCTTCGGCGGTGACGGTAGGCTTATCGTTTGGCTCATGGATGCCTGGGCTGAACTCGGCCTTCCAAAGGTGCAATGGGATGTGACGCTTTGGGATGTTAGCGATGTTGGCTTCGGCGAGGCAGAGGTGCGCCTGAACACAGCATCGACCCGAAACAAGCAAAGACTCAGGATCAGTCTTCAGGTTGGCGATGCCTTTGCCAAAGCGCTTAAGGCGCGTGGGCAGTTTGATGTGGTGATGACCAACCCGCCATGGGAGTTGCTCAAGCCGGACAGCAGAGAGTTAGAGGTCTTGGGCCCCACCAGTCGAAAGCAATACGTCGCAAAAATGCGCACCTATGATGATTGGCTTTCGCTCTGTTTCCCGCTGTCTCAACCGAAGCGTAAGTTCGCTGGCTGGGGCACCAATCTATCAAGAGTCGGCATGGAGGCAACTCTATCCATCGCGAAGGAGGGCGGCATCATTGGTGCAGTTATCCCGGCAAGTTTCTTGGCCGATGACCAGACGGCGAAGCTCCGCGAGCACCTCTTAACAGAGCATACGGTGCTATCTGCGAGCTACTATCCAGCCGAGGCAAAGCTCTATGAGTCTGCGGATACCGCATCAGTTGCCATGGCTCTCATGGCTGGCGGCCCCCCCGCACAATCATTGACGATTGCGACTCACAGCCTCGTGACAGGCGAACTTGAGTCTTCCGTCATTGCACTGGAGATGGAAGCTTTAAGCAAGGTTGGCTTTGTTTTGCCAATATCGTTCGGCTCAAAGGCGTTGGCCATCATCAACGAGCTTGCACAGCGCTTCCCGTCTTGGCGAGATCTGGAAACGTCCATGGCTGACGGCCTGTGGGCAGGGCGCGAACTCGATGAAACCCGAATCACCGAATTCCTGCAACCTGCCACGCATGCCGAGCCGGTGTTCATCAAGGGGCGAATGATTGGACGGTACGCAACGCTTGAGCACCCACAACTCGCTGTGCGCAAGCCCAACTGGGCGCCTCCTTCATCAACACATGCTCGACGGATCGCCTGGAGGGATGTCTCAAGGCCGAGCCAGAAGAGGCGAATGATTGCGACCGTGCTCGACCGTGGGCACGTAGCGGGCAACTCGCTTGGTGTGGCGTATTTCAAAGATCACGCTGAAACTCCCCTCCTCGCTCTGCTTGGGGTCATGAACTCAACGTGCTTTGAGTTCCAGTTGCGCGCGCATTTGGCGACTGGACACGTATCCCTTTCATCTCTGCGCAAAGTTGCAGTCCCGAGCGCTCTGCAATTGCGCGGAGCCAACGCGCTGGCCTCTTTGGTTAAGACAGCGATAGAAGCAGTGGATGGAGATGCTATCCGCGTGGATGCATACGTTGCAAGGTTCATCTACGCCATCACTGAGGATGAATACAGGATCATCCTCGACGGGTTCGACACCATGTCACCTGCGCTGCGGCATGCTCACATCACTTGCTATCGCGCGTTGACGACAGAGCCACTTCCGCACCAGGCGGCATCTTCGGGGATCCTTAACACCTCAATAGCCTACGCTCTGTAATGACTGAGAAAGTACAAGAGCCTCTCAAGGCCAAGCGACAGACGGCGCGCCAAGACCCAAATTTGGCTCAACTGTTCGGCAACACGACGATCCCGAACCACATTGCGCCTCGTCTCAGCGAACTTGACATGCGCATGGTCGTCAGTGTCCCAGAAGGCGGCAACTGGAAAGACATTCCAGAGTCCATCCCTTCCAAGCGTCTCGAACAAATTCGAGAGAGCTTCAAACGAGGCGAAGGTAGCCGCTCGACCTACTACGGGCGGCTGAAGCGCGCTGATCCGGCCTACACAATCAGTACCTACTTCAGCAGGCCAGGGAATGGCTGCCACATCCATTACGACCAGAATCGAGTCTTGTCTGCTCGTGAAGCAGCGCGCCTCCAAAGCTTTCCAGACTCTTTCGAGTTTGTCGGCTCGCAAACAGCGGTGAATACGCAGATTGGGAACGCAGTTCCGCCACTGCTTGCCTACCAGATCGCCAAGACATTAGGTCCGCCTGGCGTCTTTGTTGACCTCTTTGCCGGGGCAGGGGGCATGGGGCTGGGGTTCAAGTGGGCAGGATGGAAACCCATCATCGCCAACGACATTCAGCCGACCTACTTGGCGACCTATGCAAAGAACGTTCACGACAATGTATTGGTAGGGAGCATTGCGCACCGGGTGGTCTTTGACGCCTTGGTGGCGGCTGCGCTTGACGCCAAGCAAGCAGGTGTACCGTTTTGGGTATTAGGTGGTCCCCCATGCCAAGGTTTTTCTACCGCAGGCAACCAGAGAACAATGGAGGATCCCAGGAACCAACTGGCTTGGGACTATGTGCGGTTCTTGAGCCAGGTGCAGCCTGATGGGTTTGTTTTTGAGAACGTGACCGGCCTGCTCAACATGGAAGGGGGCCGAGTGTTCTCTGCGGTGAAGGAAGCCTTTTCAACCGTCATGCCAACGGTGCTGTCTGCGGTGCTTACGGCAGACGCCTTCGGCATCCCGCAGAGACGCAAGCGAGTCATCTTGATTGGAATGCGCGGGCAACGTCGTCAGCACTACGAGTGGCCTGAACCGATCACGGC
>JANMEO010000281.1:0-5025 GCA_031376995.1 Burkholderiales bacterium | reverse complement strand
GAGGCCATCAGGCTGGTCAAAGGTGGGCAAAGCGCGGCGGTAGCAGCAAAGGCGTTAGGTGTTCCTGTGCAAACGCTACACGGCTGGGTCAAACAGCACGAGGCGGGTCAATTGAAAGGGGCCGGAGACAAGCCCATTAGTGCCGAGCATATGGAGTTGGCCAGCTTGCGTGCTGAGTGTGCGCGGTTAAAAATGGAGCGCGATATCTTAAAAAAAGCGACGGCGTACTTCGCGCGGAAGTTGCTTTGAAGTATGCGCAGCCATGGCATTAAGGCGCGAGGCAAGCGCAAATTTGTTGTCACGACAGACAGCAAACACGAGTTGCCCATAGCGCCCAACTTGCTGGAGCGCAACTTTACTGTGCAAGCGCCCAATCAAGTTTGGACGAGCGACATCACCTACATTGCCACCGACGAGGACTGGTTGTACTGGGCAGCAGTCATCGACTTGTTTAGCAGGTTTGTGGTGGGCTGGAGCATGCAAGACCACATGCAATCCAGCCTGGTCACAGACGCGCTGCGCATGGCGTGGTTTAGAAGGAAGCCACAGGCTGGCTTGATATTTCACAACGACCGTGGCAGCCAGTACTGCAGCCTCGAATTTCAAGATGAGCTCAAACTGTACGAGATGAAATCATCCATGAGCCGCAAGGGCGACTGTTGGGACAATGCGCCTACCGAGTCATTCCCCTAAGCGTTTCCCTCTCGCCACAAGGCTCGCCTCTACCCTGTGAATACGTACGCGGCTGGCAGCGCCTCCCTCCAGCCAATTCGGACGTCTGCGGCTCCAGGCCGCAAGCGGCCAACCGCCAACCGCCAACCGCCAACCGCATGAGATGGAGCCCCTCACGCTATTCAGTGGACAGGGTCAATGCGCGCGTAATGATCTCGCGCACGTCGGCTGACAAACCCGGCTTGGCAGCCACCCGCTCTATAGCTTGCTGGGCAGCCTCTTTGTAGGGTGAGGCCAGCTGTGCCCAACGGTCCATGACCCGCGCAATTCGAGCTGCCAATTGGGGGTTGACTGAATCTAACTCCAGCACCCGGTCTGCCCAAAAGACATACCCAGCTGCATCGCAGCGGTGAAAGGCTGCCGGATTGTTCAAACAAAAAGACATGATCAAGCTGCGCGCCCGGTTGGGGTTTTTCAAAGTGAAATCAGGGTGCTTGAGCAAGGCTTTGACACGCGCAAACACCTTGCCGTTTTGTTCGGGTGCTGAGGCTTGCATGGCAAACCACTTGTCAATCACCAACTGCTCATTCGTGAACAAGCTGTAAAACCGCTCGAGAGCTGTCTCAGCCAAAGGCGAGTGGCAGCTCAGCAAAGCTTGAATGGCCCCTATGCGATCGGTCATGTTGCGGGCGTCACTGAAACGTCGCAATGCCTGACCAGGCCACTGCTCATCACCTCGTGCAACAGCGTCAAGACACAACATGGTCAAGGCCAGATTGGCCAGGGCACGTCGGCCGCTGGAAGCCGGGTCGGGGCTGTAAGCCCCTCTGAGTGAGTGGGTTTCAAAGGCCTGCAGCCATTCAAGCCGCAGTGCGCTGGCCAGCTGCAAGCGCATGGATTCACGGGCAAGGTGAATGTGCTGCGGGTCGACACTGTCCAGCTGCTCAGCCACATGGGTCTCGCTGGGCAAGGTGAGGGCCAGTTCTTTGAACGCAGCGTCAAGGCCCCCATGTTGCAACACACCGCGCATGGCCTCAATGAACGGCGCATCCAAAGTCAAGCGGCCTTGTTGGGCCACGCCTTTGAGCAACCTGTTGAGGGCCAGCCGCTGCCCTGCATCCCAACGGTTGAAAGGGTCGGTGTCATATTGCAGCAGCAGCAACAGGTCTGCATCGCTTAAGCCATCACTCAAAATGACTGGCGCTGAGAAGCCGCGCAGCAAGGATGGCACTGGTTCTTCGTCAATGTTTGTGAAGGTAAAGAAGTTGCGCTTTTCTGTGACGACCAAGACGCGGCTGGTCGCGGTGGATGCGGTAGTGGGGGCATTTTCAAGCTGCAAGGGCAAGGGCCGACCATCTCGACTTAACAGGCCCATGGTGACCGGCATCACGTAGGGCTGAGGGTCTGAAGCTTGGGCGGCAGCGCACAGCGGAGGATTTTGCTCAAGCAGCAAGGTGTAGGTGCGCGAGGGGGCATCAAAACGCCCCTTTGCAATGAGGCGTGGCGTTCCTGCCTGGCTATACCATCGCTTGAACTCAGTCAAATAGCTGGCCAGCGCCGAGCGGGGGTTGGCGTCAGCAATGGCCTGGGCAAAGTCGTCGCACGTCACCGCTTGGCCGTCATGTCGCTTGAAGTACAGCGTCATGCCTTGAACAAAACCGTCACGGCCAACCAGGGTTTGCATCATGCGCACCAGCTCAGCCCCTTTTTCATAGACTGTGGCGGTGTAAAAGTTGTTAATCTCGATGTACTCGTCTGGGCGTACCGGGTGGGCCATCGTGCCCGCATCTTCTGGAAACTGGGTTTGACGAAGCTGGCGCACATCTTCAATCCGCTTCACGGCACGCGCCGAGCCACTGTCAGCCATGTCCATGCTGAACTCTTGGTCACGAAAAACTGTCAGGCCCTCTTTGAGACTGAGTTGAAACCAGTCGCGACATGTGATGCGGTTGCCTGTCCAGTTGTGAAAGTACTCGTGTCCCACCACACTTTCAATCGCAGCAAAATCAGCGTCTGTCGCCGTTGCAGCGTTGGCCAGCACAAACTTGGTGTTGAAAATATTCAAACCTTTGTTTTCCATCGCGCCCATATTAAAATCACTGACGGCCACAATCATGAAACGCTCGAGATCTAGCGACAGCTTGAAACGTGCCTCATCCCACACGATGCTGGCAATCAAAGAATTCATGGCGTGCTCGGTTTTATCCAGGTCTCCGCGCCGAACATAAATTTGCAGCACATGGTTGCGCCCTGAACGGGTGCGAATATGTTGCTCACGGCTCACGAGATCCGCTGCGACCAAAGCGAAGAGGTAGCAAGGCTTGGGGAAGGGGTCATGCCACTTGGCAAAATGACGGCCTTTGTCCAGCTCGCCTTGCTCTACCAAGTTGCCATTGGAGAGCAAGACAGGGTAGGTGGCTTTGGCCGCCCGCAAGGTCACTGTGAACACCGCCATCACGTCGGGTCGATCCAGAAAATAGGTGATGCGGCGAAAGCCCTCTGCTTCACATTGCGTGAAAAGTCCGCCCCCAGAGGTATACAACCCACAGAGCTGGGTGTTTTTCTCAGGGGCACACGTGTTGCGGATTTCAAGCTGAAACGGCGTGACAGGCACGCTGTCAATCACCAAAAATTCGGCTTCTTTTCGAAATGACACGCTCTCGCCGTTAATGAGCAAGCGTGTGAGAATCAGATCTTTGCCATGCAAGCGCAGGGGTTGCCCTGGCTGATGTGCATTAGGCTCAATCTGCATTTGGTTGATCACCAGGGTTTTGGCTGGATCCAAGTCAAAGCTCAAATCCACGGCCCTGACCCAAAATGCAGGCTCGACATAGTCTTCGCGCCGGATCACAGATGAACTGCCTTCACGCATGGGGGTCTCCAGTTTGGATCATTTGCTGATCGCCACATGCTTGAAGCTTTTCGAGGTGGCAGATCGGTGGCGAAGAATGCAGTAGTGTCCAGGATTAGCGGCGCTGCGCACGAATGAGGCGCTTGGCTCCTGCAAATCCTTGACGCTACTAAACGCCTTGTTTCAGGCTGGCTTCAATAAACGGGTCAAGATCGCCATCAAGAACCTTCTGGGTATTGGACATTTCAACGCTGGTCCGAAGGTCTTTGATCCGGCTTTGGTCAAGAACATAGCTGCGAATTTGATGTCCCCAACCCACATCTGTTTTGCTGTCTTCAAGCTTTTGCTGCGCAGCCATTCGAATTCGCATTTCATGCTCATACAAACGCGAGCGCAGCATTTGCCAGGCTTCATCTCGATTGCGGTGTTGCGATCGGTCATTTTGACACTGCACCACGATATTGGTTGGGATATGGGTCAGCCGTACCGCGGAGTCGGTTTTGTTAATGTGCTGACCGCCTGCGCCAGAGGCTCGAAACGTGTCGGTTCGAACATCGGCGGGGTTGATATCGATCTCTATCGAGTCATCGACCTCAGGATAAACAAAAATACTGGCAAAAGAAGTGTGGCGTCCACCTGAAGAGTCAAAAGGACTTTTGCGTACCAGGCGGTGCACACCCGTCTCGGTGCGCAACAGACCAAACGCGTATTCGCCTTCAACTTTAAGGGTGGCACTTTTGATGCCAGCGACATCTCCCTCGCTTTCTTCCAGGACCTCGGCCTTGAACCCCTTACGTTCACAATACTTGAGGTACTGGCGCATCAGCATGCTGGCCCAGTCACAGGCTTCGGTGCCACCAGCGCCCGCCTGGATGTCTAAGAAGCAATTGCTGGGGTCAGCGGGGTTGTTAAACATGCGACGAAACTCAAGGTCGGCCACAATCACTTGAAGCTTCGCAACTTCTGACTCAATCGCCACCAAGCTTTCAAAATCAGCATCGTCTTTCGACATCACATAGAGCTCGGTATTGTCGGCCAGGTTACTGTTGAGGTGGTCGATGGTTTCAACCACACCCGCAAGCGTCTTTTTTTCTCGCCCAAGCTCTTGAGCTCGTTGGGGTTCGTTCCAAACACTGGGGTTTTCTAAAGCGACATTGACTTCATTCAATCGCAAGGCTTTGCGATCGTAGTCAAAGAAACCCCCGTAAAGCCTGTGTGCGCTCGGTCAGGTCAGACAAGCTATGGCCAATGGCATTGATGTGTTCGACGTCCATCTGGGTCTCCGTGGGTTCAAAGCTCTTGATTTTGGCATGAGCCTGGTCCTGGTCCACAGACAGGGGTGCGATTCAAGCTGATCTTGTCCCCGAAAAACGTATCCGTTAACTGAGTTCAAAATCAAAGTAACGGAGGTACGGAGATGAGTAAAGTTAAGCGCGTCAATCGAAGGGCGCAATACACCCTTGAGTTCAAGACAGAGGCCATCAGGCTGGTCAAAGGTGGGC
>JANMEO010000280.1:0-1963 GCA_031376995.1 Burkholderiales bacterium | reverse complement strand
GCTGTCCCTGATGGGATTTGCTGGTTGGCACCTCAATCGCAATAACGCACTCACTATGGTGCTGCAACAGAAACGGGCTTTGCCAACCACGGTCTGACCTGTCTTGCCATCAATTCTTGATCGCCTGAGCAATCGGTGGATTAACTCTCCTGTTCGTTGTACTGAATTCCTACTGCCGCTCTAATTACGCGGCTGCGGCCTCCCGAGTTCGACAGTTTGGGCTGACCGGATAGGCGATTCCACCTGCAAAAACAAGCACTTACGAGCGATTTTCTGAATTTCTTGTGGTGGCACGTTTTGTATTAATTCGCGCCAATATTCAGTCTTTAGTTGTTGTGCTATCGTGGCGGCATGTTTGTCAAAGTCACCGCCTCCGGCCCGCGCCGCTACGTCCAACTGGTTGAGTTCTATCGAGACGATGCCGGGCGCGTGAAGAAGCGCACCGTCGCCACGCTGGGCCGCTTGGATCAGCTAGCGGGCGGACTCGACTCGGTGATCGATGGCCTGCTTAAGGTGGCAGGCCATGAGCCGTTGTGTACGGCGTTGTTGCATAAATCGAAATCCCGGAGCCACGCCTGCGAACGGGCATGATGGTGGATTGAGCGCAACCGCAAGAGCAGCCAGTGCCCTACAAACACAGTGAGAGCCGCAGCCACAAGTTCACCAAGCCCAAGTACAAGGTGACCAACTGGGCGCAGTACAACGATGCCTTGCGTCGGCGCGGTGACATGACGATTGGGTTTACCGAGGCAGCAATTTCTCAATGGCGTCCAGCCAAGACAGGAGCACGTGGACGACCCCAGGAGTATTCCGATCACGCCATTGAGACGGCTGTCTTGATACAACAGGTGTTTCACCTGCCGCTGCGCCAGACCGAAGGCTTTATGAATTCAATGACTCGGCTCATGAACGCTGGCATCTGTACCCCCGACTTGAGCAGCATCTCCTGGCGTTGCGTTGAACTGCCCCGCCAGGTCCTGCGCAAAGCACTTCGACCCGGCAGCCTCGTGATCGTGGACTCCACAGGACTCAAGGTCTACGGCAAAGACGAGTGGCACCAAGAGAAACATCATGCAGGCGCTCGCCGAACCTGGCGCAAGCTGCATCTGGCCGTCAATGAGTACCACGAGATCTTGGCTTGCGAACTGAACGTGATGACAAATCTTGGAATGCCAGTGTCGGTAAAAATCTAAATAGAGGCGGAAGTTGGGTCGCTTTGACCCCATTTCGATTTATGCAACAACGCCGCGGCTGTTGGAGCGGGCGACCCAAGTGCTGGGGCCTGGCCTTGATTGTGAAGTTGCTGGCAAATATCATCATTTCGAGCGGTAAAGTGAAGGCAGTTGCACAATTCAGCAACTGATTTTTTTGACTGCATCCAATGCCATGAACCCTGATTCTTTTTTGAATTCAAGCGCTTTGCCAGCCTGGGAAACCCTAGCTGCCCAGTCGGCGGGTGGGAATGTGGCCGGTTTGAATTGGCTCACCCCTGAGGGCATCTTGATCAAGCCCTTATATACAGCGGCTGATGTGCATGGTTTGCTTTTGACTGACACCTTGCCGGGGTTGCCACCCTACGTACGCGGGCCGCAGCCCACCATGTATACCGTGCGTCCTTGGACCATTCGGCAGTACGCAGGGTTTTCAACGGCCGAGGCCTCAAATGCTTTTTATCGCCAGGCGTTGGCCGCTGGCGCACAGGGTGTGAGTGTGGCTTTTGACTTGCCCACACACCGAGGGTACGACAGCGATCACCCCCGAGTGACAGGCGATGTGGGCAAGGCCGGGGTGGCCATCGACAGTGTCGAAGACATGAAGATTTTGTTTGACAGCATTGCCTTGGACAAGGTGAGCGTGTCGATGACTATGAATGGCGCGGTGTTGCCTGTGTTGGCAGCCTATATCGTGGCGGGTGAGGAGCAGGGGGTGCCAGTGAGTTTGCTCAGCGGCACGATCCAGAACG
>JANMEO010000277.1:0-4953 GCA_031376995.1 Burkholderiales bacterium | reverse complement strand
GCCAAGCCGACAGCATTCCGAGTTGTTCAAAGAAATCAATGAACTGGGGACCATCGAACCCTTGGATGGCGGCAAAGGGTCTGACGGCATGCGCCGCTTCAAGATCGTGACAACGGCCAGCGACAGTGATTTACTGAACTTATTCACCTTTCATGTAGAGCCCGAACAAGTCCAACTGTTGCCGCTGACCAGCGGCTTTGGCTTTCATGAAGGCGCCCCCGGCGTCCCGACCGAAGCACAGAACTCAGCATCACTCGTTACGGCGGCGACCACAGTCAGCAAGTCTGAGACCAGTTATGGGTTTTTCGATGAAGCCCCGGGGGCCCCAGGGATTTCCAACGCAGCCGCAGGAAATATTTCCTCGGGCGAGGCCGAGACTCAGGTTTCCAACGCCACGATCAAGCCAGCCGCCAAAACGCCCGCCAAGATCGAAAAAGCCGCCGCCGCAGAGGCCACCACCTTGCGAGTGTCGGTTGAAAAAGTAGATCAACTCATCAACCTGGTGGGTGAGCTCGTCATCACCCAAGCCATGCTGGCTCAAAACAGCAAAGACATTGACACCGCGCTATACCAGCAATTGGTCGCTGGCCTGGCCGACCTTGACCGCAACACCCGCGACTTGCAAGAGTCGGTGATGTCGATCCGCATGATCCCGATGTCAATGGTGTTCAGCCGCTTTCCCCGCATGCTGCGAGACCTGGCCAGCAAGCTTGATAAAAAAGTAGAGTTCGTCACGCAAGGCGAGGCCACCGAACTTGACAAGGGCTTGGTCGAAAAAATCACAGACCCGCTCACCCATTTGGTGCGCAACAGCTGCGACCACGGCATCGAGCTGCCAGCTGATCGCCTGGCCGCTGGCAAACCCGAACATGGCACGATCACCCTCGCAGCCTCGCACCAAGGGGGCTCGATCGTCATTGAAGTGCGAGACGACGGCCGTGGATTGTCACGCACAAAGCTGATCAAAAAAGCCCGAGAAAAAGGGATTGATGCCCCAGATTCGATGACCGATCAAGAAGCCTGGAACCTCATTTTTGCCCCAGGCTTCTCTACGGCCGATGTGGTGACCGATGTCTCAGGCCGAGGGGTGGGCATGGACGTTGTGAAGAGAAACATCCTATCCTTGGGCGGCACCGTCGATATCGACTCTGCCGAGGGCTACGGCATGCGAGTCAGCGTGCGCCTGCCCTTAACCCTGGCCATCATGGACGGCATGAGCGTTGGCGTGGGCGACGAGGTGTTCATCGTGCCGCTGTCATCGGTGGTCGAGTCGTTCCAGGTTCAACCCGACATGATTCGCACCATCGGTGGTGCGGGGCGGGTGGTTGAAGTGCGCGACGAATACATGCCTGTGCTTGATCTCGAACAGGTGTTTGGCGTGCCACGCTTCAATTTTGACAATATCAGCGGGATCATGGTCGTGGCTGAAGCCGAGGGCGGACGGGTGGCGCTGATGGTCGATGAGCTGCTCGGGCAACAACAAGTGGTGGTTAAAAACCTAGAGGCCAACTACCGCAAAGTTCACGACATCTCCGGCGCCACCATCATGGGTGACGGCAGGGTGGCCTTGATTTTGGATGTTGGAAGTCTGGTACGCCGCTCGCGCCATTGACCCACCTGCTCAGTCTTACATCATTTCATTTAAAGAGGGCATCATGTTCACGTCAATACGCAAATCGTTTCTCTTCATTGGCCTTGTCGCATTGATCGGTTTCTTGGCCTTCTTTGCCCAGACCCAATCCAAACAAAAGCAATTGCAAGATAGTGCGGGCGCAACGTTTGTTGCCAAAGACGTTGTGGCCGACATTTTGCCTCCCCCCTTGTTTTTGATCGAGATGAGGCTGGTGCTGTCTCGTGCGCTTGAGGGCAGCCTCACGGCCAACGAAGCGCTCAAAGAGCATGCCCGCTTGAACACTGAATACCAAGCGCGTGTCGACCATTGGCAAAAGAACCCCCCTTATGGGCTAGAAAAGCAATTGCTTGGCAAACAGCATGACATAGCCAAAGCGTTCCTGGCCACCTCAAAAACCGATTTTCTTGACAAACTGGCGGCGGGCGACGTGGCCAGCGCCAAAAACAATCTGCAAAAAATCAATGCGCTCTATGAAGACCACAAGACTGAGGTCGTCAACACCGTAGGGGCTGCCACTCAATTTGCTGAGTCGGCTTCCTCCGAATATGCAGCCGCATCGAGCAGCGCATTCTTAATTTTGGCCTTTGAATTAACCGCCCTCTTCACGATACTCAGCTATTTCGTAGCACGCAACATTTCGCAAATCTTAAATCCCCTAGCCCGCGCCTCTGAGTTTGCGGCCGGAATTGCAAAAGGCGACCTGACCCGACAACTCACCATCAGCAAGCAAATCGAATTGGGCCATTTGCAATCGAGCTTGATTGACATGCAAAACGCGTTGCGAATGATTGTGAGTGATGTGCGCCAATCCAGCGACAGCATCAGCCATTCAAGCAACGAGATCGCGCATGGCAACCTGGACCTCAGCCAACGCACTGAACAAACAGCGGCCAATTTGCAACAAGCAGCCTCTTCGATGCAGCAAGTGACACAAACCGTCAAGCACAGCGCCGACAATGCCCGCCAAGCCAACCAATTGGCCACCAGCGCGGCCCAAGTTGCCGCTCGAGGCGGAGAAGTGGTGGCCCAGGTCGTGAGCACCATGGATGAAATCAATGCCAGCTCCAAGAAAATTTCCGACATCATCAGCGTCATTGATGGCATTGCCTTTCAAACCAACATTTTGGCCCTCAATGCGGCCGTCGAAGCCGCCCGCGCTGGCGAGCAAGGCCGAGGTTTTGCCGTTGTAGCCAGCGAGGTTCGCAGCCTGGCTGGGCGCTCAGCCGACGCAGCCAAAGAGATCAAAAGCCTCATTGGCAACAGTGTTGAGCGGGTGGAAACCGGCTCTAAACTCGTGGAGGCTGCGGGTCAAACCATGCAAGAGATTGTGACCTCGGTGCAACGAGTGTCAGACATCATCAATGAGATCAGCTCGGCATCGGTTGAGCAAGCACAAGGCATCACCTTGGTAGGCGGTTCAGTGTCAGAGCTTGATCAAATGACCCAGCAAAATGCAGCGCTCGTCGAAGAAGCCACCGCTGCGGCAGAAAGCTTGCGCGATCAAGCCAGCAAACTCACCCAAGTGGTCGGCACGTTCAAGCTCGACGGCGGCATGACTGCTCAGGCCACCTAAAACTCAGATCAAGCCAGCACGTTCTAAGCTCTGCCCTCAGGCCAAGCGTCTGAGGGCACAAAGCGCCGACCCAGGCGCACAGCGCGGTCATGGCGAAGACTTGATGTGACGCCCAAGCGTCATATCAATGTTAACCAGTGAACTTAAGACAAGTTGCGCAGCACACCTTGCGGATCACGATCAATCAAGTTCAATAGCACCAAGGCCGGGCCATGTGGACTGCGATCCCCTCGCTCCCAATGTCGAAGAGTGGCCACAGACATGCCAAATCGGGCGGCGAACTGAGCTTGTGTAAAGCAAAGACGCTGACGCACAGCTTTGACATCGATTTTCCCGGGCTTATAAACCTTCACACCCGCTTGGCGGCCTTGTGCGTGCCCGAGTGCTTCTTCCAGACCCTGACGAATGCTTTCAAATGGCTTGCCCATGTTTCTACCTCACTGACCAAAATTGCACCAACAGATCGACCAAACCAGCCAGCTCGTTGCGCTCCGCCTTGCTCAGGTTCGCGCGCTCATTCTTTGCAAACATCGTCAACAAGTACAGCGGCATCAAGTGGCTGTGAAAGTAGTAGATGATCCGCCGACAAAGCCTCTTCATGTCCGAGGGGTAAAGACAAGCGATTTCGGCAATATTGACGCTATTGGGCTCAAGAAAGCGCATCAGGGCTCGATATCTCAGATGTGGACAATCCATCTCTAAAGCCGCACCCCCTCAATTAACGAGAGCACCCCCATGGACATGATCACCGACACGAAACAAGTCGCCCGGCATGAGGCCGAACGAGCCATCGCGGTGGGTGGCGAATATCTCACCTTCCGACTGGGCGCCGAAGAGTACGGGATCGATATTCTCAAAGTGCAAGAAATCCGCTCATATGAGCCCCCCACCCGAATTGCCAACGCGCCTGAATTTATCAAAGGGGTGGTCAACCTTCGTGGTGTCATTGTGCCCATTGTCGACCTGCGACTCAAGCTCTGCAGTGGCAGCGCCGAGTACAACGGCTTCACAGTGGTCATTGTGCTCAGCGTTCAAGGTCGAATCGTGGGCGTGGTGGTCGACTCGGTCTCGGATGTGCTGGCGCTGTCTAAAGACGCCATCAAGCCCGCCCCAGCCATGAACTCGAGTGTCGAAGCGCAGTACATCAAGGGCATTGGCTCGATCAACGACCGCATGCTAATTTTGATGGACATCGAGTCCCTGATGTCATCGCACGATATGGGCCTGATTGAGGCTTAAAGTTTGGGCCCATTCAGTCAAATTGAACCGAATTCTCAGCTTATTGACTTTGATTGCCCATTGAACGAGGAGATGACAATTTTGCAAAGCTTTGCCCACAGGAGAAAACATCTTGTTCTGCAAAGCCCAGCATCTGCAAACCCCTCAACGTTCGACATCAAAGAGAAATTTTCATGGAACTGCAAAATGAGTCGATAGTCGAAACCAGCGAAACTGCCCATGGAGTCAACGTCGGTGGTGAATTTCTCACATTCCGATTAGGTGAAGAGGAGTACGGAATTGACATCCTCAAGGTGCAAGAAATTCGCTCTTATGAAAACCCCACCCGAATTGCCAATGTGCCCGACTTTGTCAAAGGCGTGGTGAATCTCAGGGGGGTGATTGTGCCCATCGTTGATTTGCGTCTCAAGCTGGGCTGCCCATTGGCTGAGTACAACAGCTTCACGGTGGTGATCGTGCTCAATGTCAAAGGCCGGGTGGTTGGGGCCGTGGTCGACTCGGTGTCCGA
>JANMEO010000215.1:0-15698 GCA_031376995.1 Burkholderiales bacterium | reverse complement strand
CATGATGTCATCCTCTCATTGCCTGGTTCGATGGGCCTGTATCCCGTCTTCGAGGTTTATGAAGTTGTCGCAGATTGCCAACCTTTGCCATGACGGAGTTTCAAACTCATGCTAATAGACCCCCCTCTGAATGAGCTGCCGTTGATGCCTATTGGGCAGCCCGTGATGCCTGGGCTGCCTGACCGTTTGTCGGTCAATCCACGCAGCCCTCACCATGTGGCGGCGTTGTTTGAGCGTGAAATCGGCATTCGCTTCAAGGGGCAAGAGCGTTTTGATGTCGAAGAATATTGCATGACTGAAGGGTGGATCAAAGTGCCCGCAGCCAAGAGCCGGGACCGCAAGGGGCAGCCCTTGTTGATCAAGCTCATGGGCCAAGTTGAAGCTTTTTACCGTTGATGGGTATATACCCATCGGAACTGAAGATGCTGGTGAGTGCGGTTTAGCCCCCCCCAATCATGCTGACTCTGCGCGCAGTTCGCTCTGATGATTTTGAGGCGATTTTGTTGCTTGCGAGCAAAGTGGGGTCGGGCATGACCACGTTGAAGCCTGATCCGCATGCCCTGCAGACTCGAATTGAGCTTGCCTTGAGATCCTTTGCTGGGGCTGTTGCGTCGCGCGACGCGGATTATGTCTTTGTCCTTGAAGACCTTCCGACAGGGGCCGTGGTGGGGGTCAGTGCGCTCAAGGCTTGCGTGGGGCTGGATGCACCTTTTTATAACTTTCGAGTCGGCCGCTTGGTTCATTCGAGCCGCGAGCTTGGGGTTTATGCTGATAAGCGAACTTTGTACCTGACCAACGATTGCACGGGATGTGCCGAGTTGTGTACCTTGTTTCTGGATTCCCCTTACCGGGGGAGCGAGAATGGCCGCTTGTTGTCGAAGGCCCGGATGATGTTTGCGGCCAATGCCCTTGATCTTTTGCCCGAGACCATGATTGCTGAGTTGCGTGGCTACCAGCGGGAAGACGGCACCTCGCCATTTTGGGAGAGCTTAGGGCGGCATTTTTTTTGTATGGATTTTGACCGTGCTGATGGCATCAGCAGCTTGGGTCAAAAATCATTCATTGCTGAGCTGATGCCACGCTTTCCAGTTTATACCGACTTTCTCACCGAGGAGGCACGCCATGCAATTGGCATGGTGCATGAAGGCACGGTACCCGCGAGGCGCTTACTTGAACAAGAGGGTTTTAGATACGAAGGCTATGTCGATATCTTTGATGCAGGGCCCGTGGTGCAGGCCCGCATCAGCGACATAAGGCTGGTGCGAGAGGCTCAACTCTCTATTGTCAAACGAGTGAGCGCTGACGCAGTAGGCACTGAGGGCCCCGCCTTGCTGGTCTCTAACACCAGCGTGTCTGATTTTCGCGCCATCGTGGCTGCCTCGTGCGTCGAGTTCGGTCGATTGGCGTTGAGCTGTGATCAGCTTGAGGCCTTGCGTGTTGATGAGGGTGATGCGTTGCGCTTTGCATCGTTGAATCCAGGCTCTGGCTCTACGGGCACCTCAGCTCGGGTTTGAAGATACCGTGTTGCCAAGCTGTTTGAAAAAGCGGTCTGCCGCGTTGCAAACATTGCTATGCGCCCCACCAACTTAACGAGCCACCCGATGACGTTGCATTTTCATGAGGTGAATTTTGATGGGCTGGTGGGGCCGAGCCACCACTATGCCGGCTTATCGTCGGGCAATATGGCATCCACGAGCAGCCGTGGTGAGGTGTCCAACCCTCGTGAGGCGGCGCTTCAAGGCCTGGACAAAATGTTGGCCTTGGCCGAGCGTGGGTTGCTTCAGGCTGTGTTGCCCCCACATCACCGACCCGATTTTGCCTTGCTTCGTCGTTTGGGGTTTGCCGGCAGCGATCAGCAGGTGTTGCTCGCTGCCCAGCTTGAAGAACCCGCCTTGCTGTGTGCCGCTTGTTCAGCTTCGGCGATGTGGGCTGCCAATACCGCTACGGTCAGCCCCTCACCCGACACGCTGGATGCCCGAGTGCATTTCACGCCTGCAAATTTGAACGCGAAGTTGCACCGATCTCAAGAACACCCCTCAAGCACCCGGGCCCTGCAGTTAATTTTTGGTGACACTCGGCACTTTGTTATCCACCCAGCACTTCCAGACTCTGGCGCCTTGGGGGATGAGGGCGCAGCCAACCACATGCGGTTTGCGCGCAGTCATGGTGAGCCTGGCGTTGAGTGCTTTGTGTTTGGGCGCAGTGCATTGGGTCAGGGTCAGGGTCAGGGGTTTGATGGCCCTAGGCGATTTCAGGCTCGTCAAACGCTTGAGGCCTCGCGGGCAGTTGCCCGAAAACACACCCTTGCCCCGGATCGAACGGTATTTATACGGCAGAACCCTGCTGCCATTGATGCAGGTGTTTTTCACAACGATGTTATTGCTGTGAGTCATCTCAATTTGCTTTTCTATCATGAAGACGCATTTTGGGATGAGTCTGAGGGCTTGGCTGCTCTGCAGCAAGCCTGTGCCGGGGCTGGGTTTGATCTTCAGGTGGTGCGCGTTTCGAGGGCCGAGATCAGTTTGCAAGACCTCGTTGAGTCTTATCTTTTTAACAGCCAACTGCTTGAGCTGCCAGCGGGGGGTATGTTGTTGCTTGTTCCTGCACAGTGTCGCGAGAATCCACGTGTCAGTGCTTATCTCGACAAGCTGCTGCGCTCAGGGGGGCCGATTCGAGAGGTGGCAGTTTTTGATCTGCGTCAGAGTATGCGCAATGGCGGGGGGCCTGCGTGTTTGCGCTTGCGCGTGGTCCTCAACGATGAGCAAATGGCTGCGGTGCGCGGGCGTGTCTTGATCGACAAGTCTATGCATGCGGTATTGACTGACTGGGTTCGGCATCACTACCGAGAGCGGCTCCATGTGCAAGACTTGTCTGACCCCACGTGGGTCACCGAGGTGGATGCCGCGCTTCGGGAGCTGGAGTCTGTGTTGGATTTGCCCGGGTTATATACCCATCGGAACTGAAGATGCTGGGTATATACCCCGACAACTTGAAACCCATTTTTTGAGCGGCTTGCCCATTCGCCAACTTGTCTGCGCGCCACCGCGATCAAAGGTTGTGGGCATCAGTGGCGGCAGCCAGCCATCAGCGACGTTGGTATTGTTGGTCACCAAATAAGGCCTCTTGGGCGGCGCTGTCTGTGAGGGGTCGGCGCAGCTGGGTGAGAACTGCCATGCCGCGCTGAACGGCGGGTCGGCGTCCTATGCTCTCAAACCAGTGTTGCAACTGGGGGTAGTCTGGCAAGTCAATGCCTTGGTTTTTCCAGGAATTTATCCAAGGGTAGATGGCGATGTCGGCGATGGTGTACTCATGACCAGCCACATAAGCATAACGGCTGAGCTGCTGCTCAAGAACACCATAGAGTCGGTTGGCCTCTTTGGTGTATCGATCGATCGCATACTGGATTTTTTAGGGAGCGTAGATTCTGAAGTGATGGGCCTGGCCCAGCATGGGACCTAAACCGCCCATTTGAAACATCAGCCATTGCAACACTTCAAATTTTTCGCGAGTGTCTTGAGGCAAAAAACACCCTGTTTTGGAAGCCAGGTAAAGCAAGATGGCGCCTGACTCGAACATGGAGAGGGGCTTACCATCAGGCCCTAGCGGATCGATGATAGCGGGTATTTTGTTGTTTGGACTGATCGCGAGAAAAGAGGGGTTGAACTGCTCTCCTGCACCGATATCCACGGGCTGAACTCGGTAAGCTAAACCACATTCTTCCAACATGATGTGAACTTTGTGCCCGTTAGGTGTGGCCCATGAATAAACCTCGATCATGCAGTGCTCCGTGTTGGTTTTCAGTGTTGATGGGGGTGTTGCTATGGTGTTGATCTCTTAACTTTAACCTGGCTGGCTAGGGGGGAAGATTTGATGCTTGAAAAAGTCAAACGTTGGCTGGCCAGCAGTGAGGAGGTTTTTGACGTCGATGAGCTCGAGGTGTGGTCGCGTCAGAGCGGCTGGAGTTTCAAGCGCATGCGTGTGGGGGATGGTTTTTCTATAGATGGCGCTTGGGGTCAACATTCTTGGCGATTAGAGTGGGGGCTGAGTCAGCGAAGTTATATCGTTGGGCGTGAGCTGCGCTTGCGCATGGAGCTCTCTGCACATTCTGATTTGCAGATGCTGGTGTTGAATCAGTCTTTGGTTGAGCTGCTGGAGGGTCGAGCTTTTGAGCAGTACACGCAAACGACTCAAACCATCATCGATGACTCAACTCCAGAGGAAATGCGTTGGCTGGCCATGCACCCTAAGGTCAGCTTGGGAGCTCACAAGATTTTGAGCAATCGTTTCGGGGTCTGGTCCAATTCACCTAGCGTCGCCACATGGTGGCTTGAGGGTTGTTTGGCGCGAGCCTTGGAGGCGTTGGCGACGCAATGGCTGCCTGAAGACATTCCGTTTGTCTTGATGACTTTACGAGGCCTTTTGTACTTGAGGGCGCAAATCTCGGTACCTTCTAAAGATCTTGTGGCCTTCTTGCATCGGCTTTTTCTAGTGGCGGCTCAAGAGCAGCTGCGTGTGACTGCGGTTGAGCGGGTACCCCTCGAAACCCAAAAATCCGTGTTGCGAAGCCACTTGAAAAACGAGTCTGCCGCATCACAAATCTTATCCCAGTCGCAGCATGTTGATGCGGTTTTCGCCTTGCCTCCTCACTCTCCAAACGACGTGTCCAGCCAGCATCTTCAGTTCCGAGGGGTATACCCAACCTGAAGTGCGGTGTCGTCAAAGGACGTGAAGAGCGATCTGCAGCGTTGAAATTGCTCGCAATACGCATAGGTATTGCTTTGCTTTTCGCCTTCCATCTCATCCCTTCAGGCCCTTTGCCAACACAGCATTTTCAGGTACATCGTGCTGTCAGGGGTGTTTTTGCGGCTTATCTCATTGAACTGCCAGGCTCTTGGCTGTGTCAAATTCCAATAATGAATTTGCCGACTCGGGAGGCTTCGGTGGAACTGCGCAATTGGAGTGCCGTAGACGGGCTTGGGATGCTGCGTTGGCGAACAGGGACCCTGCTGCGATGAGCCGCAGGGTCAGTTGGGCCAGCCTGTTGTTTCGAGCTTAAGCGCTCTGTCTTCGACGGATGGGCCAGCATGTCGCAAGTGTCAAGTTCACTGGGTCTTGTGGGTATGGGTGCAGTGCTTTTGTCATGCACCTCTGTAGCTTGGGCACTGGGCATTGGCGAGGTCAAAAGCAATTCTATTCTGGGTGCTCGCTTGGATGTGACCATCCCTGTGTTGGGGGGGGCTCATGAAAAAACTCCCCCTCCAGTGCACTGCATTAAGCCTGTGGTCGAGGTGGGTGAGACGCAATTAAGCCCGCGTCAGATTCGCCTGCAGTTGCAGCCTGGGCGTGGTGGGGCGCTCTACATGATTCAGTTGATCTCCGAGATCAACATCATCGAGCCGGTGGTGAGTGTTTCGCTCAGCTTAGGGTGCGAGTCGCCATTGACAAGGCGTTTTGTGCTGCTGATTGACCCGCCAGGCTTTGTCTTAGATGGCCGTAGGCTCGATGGTGAGAATGCGGATTTGGCCTCATCCACCTCGGCCATTGACCCTCAAGTTGACAGTTCAGACCTGATGTCTTCACCCAGGTTGACGGCCTCGACACAGGGACGCGCGCCTTCGGCTTTCAATGCTCGGGGCGACATCAAATTGAAGAAGCAACGGCCCAAGGGCAGTTCGGACCGTCGGGCCACAGCCAGTTCGCGTGGCGGTTCACGCTTGAGTTTGGAGGCGCCGGACATGTCTGCGGGGGCACTGTCAGGCTCGGCAAAAAATTTGGAACAAACCAACAGTATCAGCACCCAGATAGGCCTGTTGGGGCAGCTTGAGAACATGCTCAAGCAGATCAGTGCTGAAAATCAAAGCGTGCGAGACAGCATGGAAGCATTGAAAGATAAACTGAAAGTGACTGAAATGGCGCTTCAGACGGAGCGGGCTCGCCAATCGGCACAGCCACCGATTGTGTGGATTCTTTGTGGGGTCATTGGCGTGATGGGCCTGGGGCTACTGGCTCTTTGGCTTCGCCCGCGCCGTCAACCCACGCCACAGTTTCAAGTGTCTTCAATATTCAACCCCAACGTCCAGCCAGATTGGCGTGATGTACCTGTGCTCAAGTCGGCAGCGGCCTCGGTTGAACCGAAAGAGCCTGTATTGATGCAAGAGCCGCGTAAGGCTGTGGTTGCAGAAAAGCCTATCGAAAAGGAGACGCCCCCAGTACTGTTTGAAGACGAACCGGTCGTCAGCGACCTGGTTGACCTGGACCAACAGGCTGACTTTTTGATTGCGCTGGGCAACGAGCAGGCGGCTATCGACTTGCTCAGTGGCCACGCCAAGCAAGATTCCAGCCCGCTGGCTTACATCAAGCTGATGGATATTTACCAGCATCGGGGCGAGCAAATGGCTTACGAGCAGCTACGGTCTCGGTTTCATCGGCGGTTCAACGCCAACATTCCGCCATGGGGCGCTGACCCTTCGGTGGCTCGGGGTTTGGAAGACTACCCCGTGGTGCGTGCCAGGCTTGAGTCGAGCTGGTCTGACTCGGTGGCAACGTTGAAGTTGCTTGAGAGCCTGATCATGAAGCGAGATGGACCCGGGGTGAAGTTTGAGTTGTCGGCCTTTCGTGACTTGCTGATGCTCAACTCGGTTGTGAAAGACTTGCTGGAACAAAGTCATCGCAGCACTGTGTTGGATGTCGAATTGCCACTGAGCGCGGCGCCTGGCTCTGCGAGCTGAACCGCCCCGGGTTTTGCGCAGGATTCAACACAGCATCTTCAGTTCCGAGGGGTATCAACCCGGGGCGGTTCATGGCACCTTGAGTGCTTCAGAGTTGGTAGTTGTCTTGAGTGCCGCACAGGGCCTGGTCAATGAGATGGCGGTTGAGCCGTTGAGACAGCATTTCAACAAAAGCATAAACAAAGCTGCGCAAGTAAGCCCCTCGTTTGAAGGCAATGCGGGCCGTGTTTTGCCCAAACAGATGCCCCGCTGGGCGCCAAACCAACTCGCTGGACGTTGGCTCTTCTTGCATCGCCATGTGCGCCACAATGCCCACACCCAAGCCACTGCGCACATAAGTTTTGATCACGTCGGAGTCAATGGCCTCCAAAGCAACACGCGGGTGGAGATCTTGTTTTGCAAACGCTTGATCAATGCGGCTTCGGCCGGCAAAAGAGGGGTGGTAGGTGATCAAAGGGTGTTGTGCCAAAGCTTGCAAACTCAGGTGCTCGAGCTTGGCCATGGGGTGCCCTTGCGGCATGACCACCACGTGATGCCATTCATACCAAGGCAGTGAGACCAGATCGTCAAATTGAGCCACAGACTCGGTGGCCAGACCAATTTCAACCACCTCACTGAGCAACATCTGAGAGACCTGCTCTGGTGTGCCTTGATGCAAACTGATGTTGACTTTCGAGAACTTTTTGCGCAACTGGGCCAGGGGTTCAGGCAAGACGTAGCGGGCTTGGGTGTGGGTCGTGGCAATGGATAGTGTGCCTGCGTCTTGCTGAGAAAACTCTTCACCAATGCGTTTGAGGTTGTTGACCTCGCGCAAAATGATGTCGATAGACTTTAGAACCTCTTGCCCAGGCTCAGTGATACGCCGCAAACGTTTGCCGTGGCGAGAGAATATATCAACGCCTAATTCAGATTCGAGCTCTAAGATGGCTTTGGAGACGCCGGGTTGCGAGGTGAAAAGCGCTTTGGCTGTCTCTGTCAGGTTGAGTTTTTGTCTGACGGCCTCTTGCACGAAGCGAAATTGATGCAGGTTCATCGCGGCAACCCTTGAGGGTTGCGGGCGCCGCCCATCACCTCTGTCAACACGGCTTCAGCCATGGCTGTCTTGACGCTGCCTATTTCGCCAATGGCGGGCATCAATGACCAATGAATGCTGGGGTGGGCAGACTGCAGCTGCGTCATGAGCACGGGCAGATCTTTGCGAACGTGCCCCCCAGCGCCCAGAAACAACGGGGCCACGGTCACCTGCGTGCACCCCGCCAACGCCAATTGTTCACCGCCCTCTATCAAGCTTGGCGACATGAACTCTAAAAAAGACAGCCGCACTTCGAGGGCTGCTGCGCCCGCTTTGAGATGCTGGGCTACAGCTTCGAAGGGCAGCGCCCAGCGTGGGTCACGAGCGCCGTGAGCGAACAGCAATACACCCAATTTCATGTTATTCGTTCTCAGTAATAGACGTTACAAAATGTAAACAATGACATCAAGTTAAGCCGGATGCCGCGCCAAAGACCTTTATGAATCATCAGCTTACGAGCCCCTGAATCTTGACTCAACGCTTAGCTTAATGGCATTGCCAATGTGTTCTACCAGACATAAGACTTCGAAAACTAAGGCTAGAGTGTGGGGCGGCACAGTTGCAAAATCGAAGGAGCGTGACAAATGCACTGTATTGAACGACCAGAGAACAACAGGCTCCTCGCATCACTCCCCCAAGCTGAATTCAAAAGACTGCTGCCAAACTTGGAGCCGGTTGAACTTGAGCTTGGGAGAGAAATTTACAGCGTGGGTCAAGTCATGCCCTGCGTGTATTTTCCTACAGGCGCCATCATTTCGTTGTTGCAGCGGAACGCAGATGGCTCTACAGCCGAAATCGCGATGGTGGGAAACGACGGCATCTTGGGCGTTCCCCTCTTTTTGGGGGGAGACATTTCGTCAAGCTGTGCAGTGGTTCAAACTGCCGGGGTCGCCTACCGATTGTCGAAGTTTGAACTGTCGGCGGAATTTGAGCGCCGCGAAGTCGTGATGCACCTTCTGCTTCGTTACGTTCAGACATTGCTCACACAGATGTCCCAAATTGCGGTTTGCAACCGGCACCACCGAATCCAGCAGCAAGTTTCTCGGTGGCTGCTGATGAGACTGGACTGCCATCCAGAGGCCGAAATCGACACCACGCATGAACATATCTCCGCGATGCTGGGGGTACGCCGTGAGGGTGTAACCGAAGCGGCTGGCAGACTACAAGCGGCAGGATGGATCAATTACAAACGGGGCAAGATGAAGATACTCAACCGGGGCGGTCTTGAGCAGGAGTCTTGCGAATGTTATGAGATTATAAAACAGGAATATAAACGTCTGCTTCCGCTTCCAATTATTGGTATGCATACTCCAGTACCCCTGGCTGAATTAAAATTTGGGAGAGGGCCCCCAGGCAAATTGAGTAAGCAGCCTGCCTGAAAGAAAACCCTGTGGAGTCTATTAAGAAAATGTGCTTACCTGAATGATCAGATCTGCATTGCATTGCATTGCATTGCTTTGCTTTGCTTTGCTTTGCTTTGCACTGCATTGCACAATTGATCGCGCGCCGTAAGCAGTTCTATTTTTTTACCCATATGGAATATATTGCCATGGACCTCTACCATTTAATTTACACAAGCTCAATGGTCCAGCATGGGTCAGATGTACTGTCCGATATTCTCCATACTGCCCGGCGCATCAACAGTTTGCGCCACATCACTGGAATGCTGCTACATGCCAATGGCAGTATTTTGCAAGTGCTTGAAGGAGCGTACGAGGACGTCACCTTGACCTTTCGATCCATAGAAAAGGATTTGCGCCATCAGGACGTTTTTGTGCTTTCAACGAAAGAAATTGCGGTTCGTCATTTTACGGCTTGGAGTATGGGCTTTAAAGAACTTAACGCCATTGATTTAGACAGGTCAGTCACAGCAGCGCAGATTTTCAATTCGAATCGCGCTGAAATCACCAATCGGGTCAAACCAAGTGAAGCCCTGGCGCTGTTGGTGCTTTTTTCGCAAGGCATAGAAATGGACAGTTAAGGGGTGGATACCCCTGAATGAGTTTTGATGGTCTAACGGACATGCACTGACAGACAGCCCATAGGAACGTACAGTGCCTTACCTTCGGCCAACATTCGAGCCACACAATGCCGCTGAGCAGATTGCATCTGGTTTGTAGCGACTTGACTTTCGACTTGCCGCTGCTCCTGCACCGGCTTGTGCGTAGGGTCAGCAATAAAAATCAAAACCTGGCGCAGGTAACGCTGGGGCATGCGGTGTGAATGCTCAGCGGTATCGCACCAAAAATGCAAAAGCAGCCATTGACATCAAAAGGTACAGCGCACTGGGCGCTGCGGCAACCACCCAGGGCGTCCAGTTTTTAAGCATGCCGACGTGGCTGACGACATTGTTGAGCAGCACGAAACTGATGCCCAACATGATGCCGCCGAAAACCTTCAAGCTCACACCCCCGTGGCGGGCGTGCAGGTAGGCAAAAGGCAGCGCCAGCCCCATCATGACCAGGCACGCCAAGGGGTAAAAGGCCCGGTTCCAAAATTTGATGGCGTGGCGCTGGGCCGTTTGTTCGTTGTCTGACAAATGATTGACATAGCGCAGCAGCTCGAGCGTCGACGTGGTCTCTAAAGGCATGACGGCAGCGGCCACGACACTGGCTGATAAATTGCTGGCCCACTGATGGTGTTTTAACTTCGTTTCTCGGATCGCCTCGAGTGACCACTGGGTGAGCGTGACATCGCTGAGCTGCCAGATTGGGTGATCAATGACAGCCTGCTTGGCTTTGATGCGCACCACCAGCCGACCCTCGCTGTCAAACTGAAAAATTCGTACATCTTGCAGTGAGTTGTCGGCGTTCATGTTGCCAATTTGCACCGCAAAAGACTGCTCCCCTTGTGGGGTCTGGAGACGGTCTTTGAGCCACGCTCGGGAGGTGTCCAACGGCTTGGTGCCGTTGAATGAGCGCTGCAGCTGGTTGGCTTTTTGTTCGCTGGCGGGTGCGATGTAGTCACCAATGATAAAAGTGATCAAGGCCAAAAATACGCCCAAAGTGGCCAGCATGCCCAGGGCACGGCCAGGTCCCAGCCCACCCGTGCGCAAAATAGTGAACTCAGACGACTGAGCCATCCGCGACAGGGTGTAAATGGTGCCGATCAAAATGGCGATGGGTGACAGCACGTAGAGATGGCCCGGCAACTCGAGCAAGCTGTAAACCAGTGCGTGCAGCGTGCTGTAGCTGCCTTGGCCCACCGAGCCCAGCTCTTCAACAAAATCGATGAAGAAAAACAGAGACAAAAAAGCCAGCGCGACGAAACTGACAGACGACAAGATGTCTGCAAAAAATAGGCGTCGGACGGTTTTCATTCAGAGGTGAATAGAGGGTGCAGGGGGTGCAGGGGGTGGAGGGAGGCGGGGGGGGCGAGGCCACCAGTGCAGGACAGCTGAATGATCTCGCCACCAAATCAAAAACCAAGCCAGGGCCAAGGCCCCGCCATGAGACAAGCTCAGGCTAACGCCAAGGCTCATTTTTCCGGACGCCACCCAGGCTTGACTCAAGTTGATCAAGTTGTAGTAAACGACAAAACTGAGCAAAGCAAACAGCAGGTTCCAATTGTTAGGGCGCCGTGGGCTGGTGCTGGCCAAACCGATGCCCAAAAGAACCATGTTGGCAGCCCCCATGAGCAGACCCAGGCGCCAGGATAATTCGCCTTGATTGATCGCAGTGGGGGCTGCCAGCAGGTCTTGGCTGTTGAGCGCCTTGGCAGGCGGGTTTTCAGTGGTGTTGCGAAGTCGATCACTGACTTTAATTTGGTAGCGGTCAAATTGAGCCACAGATTTTTCACCGGTTCGCAGATTATCCTCATTGCGCTGCCCTGAGTTGAGCACCAAAATTTGTGATCCATCGTTATTTTCGATGCGCCCGCTGCTGGCGGTCACCACAGACTCAACATCACCTTTGCGCGACAAAATAAATACATTACGCCCCACCGAGTCACCCCGGCTGTCGCGATCAATAAAAAAGACGCGCCGACCATCGCTCGAAGTTTGAAACTGACCCGGCGCGATGCGAGCCAGGTCAGAGCGTCCTTGGTAGCGTTTTTTCAGTTCTTCACTTTGGCGATTGACCCAGGGCCAAACACCCAGGGCCAAGATGCCAACCACCAGCAGCACAGGCCAGCTCATTTGAAGCACCGGGCGCACGAAGCGGCGTAAGCCAATACCGCTGGCCATCCATACTGTCATTTCGCTTTCTCGGTACATGCGCCCGAGCGTAGCCACGACAGCGATAAACAGGGACAACGCCAGCATGGTTGGCAAATGCCCCAGGGCGGTATAACCCAAGATCAGAATCACGTCTTGAGGGTTGATTCGACCTCCCGCCGCTTGGCCCAGCGTTCGGATGAGAAACATCGTTAAAACAATGGTCAGAATCACCACCAGTGTGGCGCCGAAACTGCGCGCCAAATCACGGCGCAAGGTGGAATCGAATAACATCATCTGACCCAATTTTTGTGATTCATTATGGACTTCAAACACCACGTTGCTTCAATCGCCACATTGTCAACCCTTGTTGCGGATACTTTGATTGTGGTTGTGTCGGGTAATCAGCTTGACCCTGCCATGGACCCCGTGTTGCAGCAAGTGCTTGCCGCAGCGGTGCGCGCAGGAGATTTTGAGTTGAAAGCCGGGCGTACGTTGTTCTTGTACCGATACCCCGGCGTCAAGGCCTTGCGTGTGGTGTTCTCAGCTGCGCTCGATGCGTCGCCTAAGGCATTTAAAGCCGCCTTGGCCAAAGCGTGGGAGGGGTTGAAAACCGGCGGCTCTAAGCACATTGCCGTTGCATTATCAGGGGGAGAGCTGGGCACCGCCCACGCTGAGGTGGCTGTTTTGGCTGCCTGGGACGCAGCCTACGTTTATCGGCATACCAAGCCCAGTGCACCTGCTCGACCTGGTTTCCAGCGGATCAGTGTGTTGTGTGGCAAGGCTGATGTGGCTGGGGTTCAACGCGGCCTGAGCTTGGGGCAAGCACTCGCTGCAGGTGTTGAGCTGGCACGCGAGTGTGCCAACCGGCCTGGCAATCATTGCACCCCCAGTGATCTGGCAGATCAGGCCAAAAAGCTGGGCAAGTCGCACAATTTGAGTGTCCAGGTTTTAGACCGCAAGGCCCTAGAGAAGCTGGGCATGGGCGCATTTTTAGCGGTGGCCCAGGGGTCTGATGAGCCGCCCAAGTTCATCGTAGCGCGTTATGACGGTGCGCCAAAGTCGCAGCCTCCAGTGGTGCTGGTGGGCAAGGGCATCACGTTTGATTCAGGCGGTATTTCGATCAAGCCTGCGGCCCAGATGGACGAAATGAAGTTCGATATGGGGGGCGCGGCCAGTGTGCTGGGTACTTTGCGTGCCATTGCTGAGTTGAAGCCAAAATTGAATCTGGTGTGTGTGATTCCCTCGTGTGAAAATCTGCCCAGTGGGCGTGCGGTCAAGCCCGGCGATGTGGTCACCAGCCTGTCAGGTCAAACCATCGAGATTTTGAACACCGACGCTGAGGGGCGGTTGATTTTGTGTGATGCCCTGACTTATGTTGAGCGGTTCAAGCCAGCGGTGGTGGTTGACGTGGCCACCTTGACGGGGGCTTGTGTGGTTGCTTTGGGTCATCACCATTCTGGCTTGTTCACGGCCGATGATGATTTGGCTTTGCAGTTGCAAGAGGCGGGTCGTGCTGCACTCGACCCCTGCTGGCGCATGCCCTTGAACGATGAATACGCCGAGGGCTTGAAAAGTACTTTTGCAGATGTGGCCAATGTGGGGTCACGCGATGGGGGTGCGATCACCGCCGCCATGTTTTTGAAGCGCTTTACCAGTCAATATCGCTGGGCCCATTTGGATGTGGCGGGTACAGCATGGAAGACGGGTGCCAAGAAGTGCAGCACGGGGCGGCCTGTGGGGTTGTTGACGCATTTTGTTTTGGCTCAACAACTTCAGCGAGTTCAGCGTCGCTGATCTGTGACGTTGATGACTCAGATTTCATTTCACGTCAACGTGTCTGAGGTGTTGCCCTATGCCTGCCGCTTGCTGCGCAAGGCGTATCGCTTGGGCGCACGGGTGTTGGTGACGGGGCCTGGGCTTGAATTGCATCAACTGGACCAGCTGTTGTGGACGTTTGATCCGCTAGAGTTTGTGCCCCACAGTGTGTGGGTGCCAGGCGTTGAGTCGGATGAGCTGCTTAAGCGGATTGAGGCGACCCCTGTTTGGCTTTGTGAGCAGCTACCACAACCCCACCTGGCCGCCTCGGTTGTCTTGAACTTGGGGGATGAACCCGTGATGGGTCTCGATCAGTTTGAAAAGCTCATTGACATCGTTGCCGCCACTGAGCTCAAGCGCGAATCAGGCCGTCGCCGCTGGAAGCATTATGTGAGTGCAGGGTACTCACCCCTCAAGCATGATGCTCAAGATTGAGGGGGCCGCCCAAGGCATTGAGATTTTTTGGGTTATGCTGAATTGTAGTAGTTCAACCCCTTTTTCTTACTGGAGATTTGAATGCAATTTCGTCTGAATGTGGTGGTCACTGCGTCTTTAATGGGTTTGGCGATGTCGGCCTCGGCGCAAACTGTCGTGCGTATCGGTCACGTGGGCCCAGTGTCTGGGGCTCAGGCGCATTACGGCAAAGACAATGAAAATGGCGCTCGCATGGCCATTGATGACCTCAATGCCAAGGGTCTCAGCATTGGCGGCCAAAAAGTCAAGTTTGAGTTGGTGGCTGAAGACGATGCCGCAGATCCGAAGCAGGGCACTGCGGCGGCGACCAAGTTGTGCGATGCGAAGGTCAGTGGTGTGGTGGGGCATTTGAATTCTGGCACCTCGCTCCCAGCCTCGAGCATTTACAACAAGTGCGGTCTGCCCCAAATCACGCCCTCCTCGACCAATCCAAAATTTACCCAGCAGGGGTTTAAGTCAGCGTTTCGTTTGCTGGCCAACGACAATGCTTTAGGCGCAGGTTTGGCCCTGCACGCGGCCAACAATCTCAAGCTCAAGCGCGTGGCCGTGATTGATGACCGCACGGCGTATGGTCAAGGTGTGGCTGAGGTGTTCAAGGCCACAGCCCTGGCCCGGGGCGTTCAAATTGTTGACGAACAATTTACAACCGACAAGGCCACAGATTTCATGGCCATTTTGACTGCCATCAAATCCAAAAAACCGGATGGCATTTTCTACGGTGGCATGGACCCTCAAGCTGGGCCGATGTTGCGCCAAATGGAGCAACTGGGCTTGTCGGGTGTGAAATTTTTTGGTGGCGATGGCATTTGCACCGACAAACTGGCTGAATTGTCTGGGGGCGCGAAAACCTTAGGCAATGTGGTGTGCGCAGAAGGCGGCTCGTCGTTGTCAAAAATGCCAGGTGGCACCGCGTGGCGTGCGCGTTATGAGGCCAAATACCCCAAGCAGTTTCAGGTTTACTCGCCTTATACCTATGACGCGACCATGGTACTGGCCGAGGCCATGCAAAAAGCAGGCTCTTCTGACCCCAAGGTTTATCTGCCTGAATTGGCCAAAATTGAATACCAAGGGGTCACCGCCAAGATTGCCTTTGAAAGTGATGGCGAGTTGAAAAACCCACAAATGACGTTGTATGAGTACAAGGCCGGTAAAAAAACACCCCTGAACTGAAGGGGCTGAGGTTGAAAACAAAAAAGGCGCTTTGAGCGCCCTTTTTGTTGGGTGTGTGCCTGCCGACCTGTGAAAGTTGCAAGCCTCAATGCAAACTCATGGTTTCAAGCAGCCCCATCTCAGGGCTGGACATGAGCTTTTCAATGTCCATCAAAATGAGCATGCGCTCATTGATCGAGCCAATGCCTGTGATGAACTCGGTGTTGACCTTGGAGTTCATGGTTGGGGCGGGCTTGATGGCCCCTTGACTGAGCTCTAAGACGTCGGACACCGAGTCGAC
>JANMEO010000276.1:0-4853 GCA_031376995.1 Burkholderiales bacterium | reverse complement strand
GTAATCTTCATGGTGGACGCCTCTCTCGGTTAAAGGTAGGTTCAAGTTGTTAATTCTTGGCCTCCACTTTGGCACATTGATGCCGTTACGGGTGGGGGCGTCCATCCCATTGCTTACGGAGCACAAGCATGCTGTCATGCTGAGTTGTTTTGAGCGGCAGTAAATTAAACCTAGAAACGGCAGTTGACCGCTTTCATCCGGGAGGAAGCCCTGATGGATACTGACATTTTGGCTCACTCGGGTGCGTAGCGCTGTGGGCGTCTGGCGGCGTTGCTTCTCCTTGTGGGCATAAGCGCACCGCGTCGTCGGCCTTGCAGGGCACCCTTGCCTTACACCCACAACGCAGCCCACTCGGGCGCGTTCAAATGCCGTTTCTCGGTTAAAACGCAAAACAGAGTGTTATTTTTTGGGTGATAGAAGGGTTTTGGCGCAAGAGCCCGCAACGCTAAAACCCTTTTTCCAAACCATTCAGCCTGAAGATGCCGTGTGTCAACGACGCTCAGCCAACGCATGGGCGATCGTGCTGAGATCGACATACTCGAGCTCACTGCCTGCAGGCACACCTCGGGCTAGCCGGGTGACTTTCAGACCCCGAGCCTGCATCGACTGAGCCAGTGCGTGAGCTGTGGCTTCTCCCTCAGCGGTGAAGTTGGTGGCCAAAATGACCTCTTCGACAGTACCCTCAGAGGCACGCTCCATTAGCGCAGACCAACCGATGTCCTTAGGCCCAACCCCGTCTAGTGGGCTCAGCCGGCCCATCAAAACAAAATAAAGTCCCAAAAAACTTCCGCTTCGCTCAAGTGTGGCTTGGTCGGCTGGCGTCTCTACTACGCACAGCAAACGACGGTCGCGGTCGGGGTTGTCGCATAGACTGCACACCCTGCGCTCAGTGAAGGTATAGCATCGCTCGCAGTGTTGGACATGGCTGATAGCACTGGACAACGCCTGCGAAAGCTCAAGGGCTCCCTCACGGTCGTGCTGCAGCAAATGAAACGCCATGCGTTGTGCCGATTTGACCCCAACTCCTGGGAGACGGCGAAGAGCCTCCACCAGGCGCCCTAGAGATGGCTCGGGGATGCTCATTTCAAAGGCCCATCTGCTGAAATGAAACGTTCAGCTTAGAACGGAAATTTCATTCCGGGAGGCAAAGGCATGCCTGCGGTGACCTTACCCATTTTTTCTTGACTCAAGGCTTCTGCCCGGCGAACCCCGTCATTGAAAGCTGCAGCCACGAGATCTTCTAGCATTTCTTTGTCGTCAGCCAAAAGACTAGAGTCAATGACAAGGCGCTTCACATCGTGCTTACAGGTCATGGTGACTTTGACCAGGCCGGCGCCTGACTGCCCCTCCACCTCGAGAGCAGACAGCTCATCTTGCACGCGCTTAAGATTGTCTTGCATAGCCTGGGCTTGCTTCATCAAGCCAGCCAGTTGATTTTTCATCATGAGGGTTCTCCGGAAGTAAAGCGGGGTTGAATCGACCCAGGGACAATGCGTGCCGTGGTGTAACGTGCCAACATAGAACATACCCACGGGTCATCGTGAATGATTTTTTCAGCTTTGCGTTGCTGGTCTTGCAGATCTACTAAAAGTCGCAGCGCAGGGGTATCTTGAGCGGGGCCTGCTTCAACCTGCAGGCGGACAGGGCGGCCAATGTGTGCCGACATCGCCGCCTCAAGCTTGCCGCAGTGGCTTGCGGCCCGAAGCGTCTCAGATTCAAGACGCAACTGCCAATGAGTGCTGGCCTCATCGACGCTAATACACTGAGCATTCAGAGCCAACTCGCGCACCAGGGCGCTGATGGATTGCGCCTGCACCAGCTCAGCAACCAGCAGCGCCCAACGGTCGCCCAGAGGGGTGCATACCATGTTTGACTGCGAGTGCGGGGGGGCAACAATCAACTCAGCCTTGGCTGGCGGAGTCAGATAAAGCTCAGGGGATTCTGACAACGAAGGTCGAGGGCTCGCTTCATCATCAAGCTCGGCAGGCACATCCAGCCAAGGCGGCATATCGTCAAGCACAGGTTGAGCTTGACGAGGTGGCTTAACGGCTGTGCGTGCAACTGCGGCTCCGATCCGCTTCAAGGATGAAGATTGTGCCTCAGCCCGATCTGTGGTCTGGAGGTTGGGTTCTGAATCTGAAGCAGAATTTCGTTCCGAGCGGAAAGCCAACATGCGCAACATCACCATTAACAAACCACTGTGTTCGTCGGGCGCCAAATGCAGCTCTGCCCTGGCGTGTAAGCACATGCTGTAGTAAAGCTGCAATTCTTCTCCAGATAACTCTATCGCTACTAGGCTCAGAGCCTCTAGATCAGCAGGTTCGACGTCTGTGAGCCCGCCAGGCGCCACTTGTTGCACAGCTACGCTGTGACACAGCTCGGCGAACTCTTCCAAGGTGCCTGCAGCTGGCAAGCCCTGCTCCCGCAACACCTGGCAATTCGCCACCAACGTAGCCCCATCACGCTTGACCAAGGCCGACATTAAGGCCATACAGTGATGGCGGTCAACGGCCCCCAACATCGTTCGAACACCCTCTTCGCTCAACTGCCCCGCTCCAAAAGCTATGGCTTGATCCGTGAGAGACAAACCGTCTCGCATAGAGCCCCGCGCGGCTCGAGATAGCAGTCGCAAAGCACCCGGCTCTGCATGAATGCCTTCATCACCGAGTACCTGAGCAAGATACGCCTGCACCATGGTGGGCGCGATGGGCCTTAAGTTGAACTGTAAGCACCTGGAGAGCACCGTGGGGGGCACTTTTTGAGGATCGGTGGTTGCCAACACAAACTTCAGATAGTCGGGGGGTTCTTCCAAGGTTTTGAGCATTGCATTGAACGCGGTGTTGGACAGCATGTGAACCTCGTCAATCATGTATACCTTGAACCGTCCAGCCACTGGCTTGTAGATCGCTTGATCGAGCAATTGTGATATCTCTTCAACCCCACGGTTGGAGGCCGCATCGAGCTCAATGTAGTCAGGGAAGCGTCCTGTATCGATCTCTCGGCACGCTGGGCAAGTGCCGCAGGGCTGGGCAGTGATTCCACCAAGGCTGTCGGCCCCCATGCAATTGAGACTTTTGGCCAAAATCCGAGAGATTGTTGTCTTGCCAACTCCGCGCGTCCCAGTGAACAAATAAGCGTGGTGAAGCCGCTGCTGTGTAAGCGCATTGGTCAGCGCTTGAACAACATGCGGCTGCCCCACCAACGATTCAAAATTATGGGGGCGGTATTTTCTGGCTAGTACAAAATAACTCATTGCTACATTCTATGAGAGCCCAGCCGAAGTGGGGTCAAAGTGAGCGCTGCGGTGTCAGCCAACCGGGTGCGAGATAATGACAGAATGCCCACCGCCCACCGCCCACGGTGCCTGCCCTTTTCCAGCCTCCCCAATTTCATGAAGTCAGCCCTACCCTTGAGCTACGAACAAGCCGGTGTCAACTACGACCTCATTGACCCTTTAAAAGTTGCGGCCCAGCGGGCTGCCACAGACACCGGTTCGCACCTGAGTGCTCATGGTTTCAAAGAGGTTGCGTCTTCACGTGGCGAGTCGGCCTATGTTGTCGACGTAGGCCCATTTTATTTAGCCAGTATTGTCGAATGCCTGGGCTCGAAATCTTTGGTGGCCGATGATATGCAACGCCTGACCGGGCGCACCTACTATCAAAGTATTGCCCAAGACACCATCGCCATGGCCATCAATGACTTAATCACAGTGGGCGCCACCCCCCTGGTTGTTCAGGCCTATTGGGCGGCTGGCGGCTCAGAATGGTTTTCAGATACGCAGCGCGCACAAGCCCTGGTAGCGGGCTGGAAAAGCGCATGCGATGCCTGTCAAGTGGCCTGGGGTGGTGGTGAAACGCCTGCTCTTGCTGGCATCGTGGTCAATGATCGCATCGACCTGGCCGCCAGTTGCACAGGCATCATTCAACCTAAAAACCGTTTGTCGGTTGGAGACGCTTTGGGGCCAGGGGACACCATTGTTTTGCTAAGCTCAAGTGGCATTCATGCCAATGGATTAAGTTTGGCACGCAAACTGGCCGAACGGCTTCCCGATGGCTACCTCACCCTGGTCACCGCCGAACAAAGCTATGGTTCCGCGTTGTTAGAGCCCACCGTCTTGTACTCTCCGGTGACCGAGGCGCTGTTCCATGCGGGCATCATTCCGAACTACTGCGCCAATATCACAGGGCATGGGTGGCGCAAGTTGCTGCGCCACCCTGCCAAACACAGCTACCATATTCACACAGTGCCTGACATACCCCCCGTGCTGAAGTTTATTCAATCGCATGCAGGATTGGATGACAAAGAGGCTTACAGCACTTTCAATATGGGAGCTGGTTTTGCTTTATTTGTGAAGAAAGACGATGCGCATCGCACCGTCGAGATCTCCCAAGCCCAGGGTGTACAGGCCTGTATTGCAGGGCACGTCAAAGAAGGACCCAAGCAGCTATGTATCGAACCCCTAGGGCTGATGTTCGATGATGCGGCGCTGCAACTGCGCTGAAGAGTTCAGTGAGGCCCTGCACCCTGCGAGCCTCGACGCATGAAGGCTCAAACCATAGCCATTCAACATGAAGATCTGACCTTGCGCAGCTGCTTCTTGATTTGAACCGATTCAGTCGGTGCAATGGCATAGGTCCAGTCGACATGAAATTTATCCAAAGTTAAATGTAAGGCAGCTATCGCGGCGTCCTCTCGTCCTCTGGGTGCGGTTCAGTTTGGCCGTCATGGTTGCGTGGAAAAGGGTTACCGAGCTGGTATTGCTCATCAGCATTCGAGAGCGCGCAGAGCCTTTGCAAGGGTGGGGGTGCGCAAGCTGGGTGCATGCTTTGATACGCCGCTGGGCAAAGGTGTTC
>JANMEO010000097.1:0-5827 GCA_031376995.1 Burkholderiales bacterium | reverse complement strand
TAATGAAGACAATGGGTCGTTTGCCCTCGAGCTCGGCACAATGGTTGATCTCACGCACCACTTGGTGGGCTTTGTCGACCGAGTCGATGAAGGGTCTGCGCACGTGCTTGGGCCGACCTGGAAACTGATTCAGGATCGAGTTGCCAAAGGTCTCTGCAGTGATCCCGGTGCCGTCTGAGATGAAAAAGACTGTTCGATTGGGCATGATTGAAGCGCCTCTCAGTAGGAAACAAATTGAGGATGATAGGGATTTCCCGCATAAAATTGCGGCTTGCCCCAGATGCTGTCCTCAATTCTCAACGTTGGCACTGCATTTTGAGTGTGGGTGTCATGCTCCTGCGGTGCTTGCCCCCGGGAATGTTCCTGCTCGAACGTGGACGTGTCGGCTGATCTTGCCCCAGTTTTTCAACATCACGGAGTTTGCTCATGTCACTTGTAAATTTGGCGACCGCTTGGGTTGCGCCGTTTGAACATCTAAGAATGACCGATGTTGAGACTGTGGGGGGTAAAAATGCATCCCTTGGAGAAATGATCAGCCAGCTCGCCTCGGCTGGCGTTCGTGTGCCGGGGGGCTTTGCCACCACGGCCCACGCCTTTCGCCAGTTTTTACAGCATCAGGGCCTGGCCCACAAAATCGCCCAACGTTTGGCTCAACTTGACATTGAAGATGTGAATGCCTTGGCCCAGGCAGGCGCTGAAATTCGGGCTTGGATCGAAACCACTCCCTTCCCGCCCCAGCTTGAGGCTGCCATCCGCGCTGAATTTACCAAGCTCTCAGCCGATCATCCGCAGGCCTCGTTCGCCGTGCGCTCATCGGCAACCGCTGAAGATTTGCCAGATGCCAGCTTTGCGGGCCAGCAAGAAACATTCTTGAATGTGGTCGGTGTTGAAAATATTTTGCACAAGATGAAAGAGGTCTTTGCCAGCCTCTACAACGACCGGGCCATCAGCTACCGGGTTCACAAGGGCTTTGCGCACAGTGATGTGGCTTTGTCAGCGGGGGTGCAACGCATGGTGCGTTCAGACCTGGGGTCGGCCGGCGTGATGTTCACCATTGATACCGAAAGCGGCTTCAAAGAAGTGGTCTTCATCACATCCAGCTACGGGCTCGGCGAGACCGTGGTGCAAGGTGCTGTGAACCCCGACGAGTTTTATGTTCACAAGCCTTCACTCAAAGCAGGCAAGCAAGCCGTGATTCGCCGCAATTTGGGCTCTAAGTTGATCAAGATGGAGTTTGCAGATCCTCTGGAGAGAGAGGCTTCAGGCAAGCTCGTTAAAACGGTGGACACCGCCACAGAGCAGCGCAATCGCTATTCGTTGTCAGACGCTGACGTGGCCGATCTGGCCCACTACGCTGTGATCATCGAAAACCATTATGGTCGACCGATGGACATTGAGTGGGGTAAAGACGGTGTCGATGGCAAGCTCTACATTTTGCAAGCCCGGCCTGAAACCGTCAAAAGCCAGCAAGAGGGCAAAGCTGAAGAGCGCTACAAGCTCAAAGGCACCAGCGCAGTGCTGGCTGAAGGCCGGGCCATTGGTCAAAAAATTGGCACTGGGCCGGTGCGCATCGTTCAATCGATCCTTGAAATGGATCAAGTTCAACATGGTGACGTGCTGGTCACCGACATGACCGATCCCAACTGGGAGCCGGTGATGAAACGGGCCTCAGCGATTGTCACCAACCGAGGTGGGCGCACTTGTCACGCCGCCATCATCGCCAGAGAGTTGGGTATTCCGGCGGTGGTCGGTTGCGGGGACGCCACCGAGACGCTCAAGCCTGGTGCGCTCGTGACGGTGGTTTGCTCAGAGGGTGATACGGGTTACGTGTATGACGGTGTGCTCGAGACTGAAGTCACGCAGTTGGTTCGTGCAGAGTTGCCTTATTGCCCCGTCAAAATCATGATGAACGTGGGCAACCCTCAACTGGCATTCAATTTTGCACAAATGCCTAACAGCGGTGTGGGTCTTGCCCGCCTCGAGTTCATCATCAATAACAACATTGGGGTGCATCCCAAAGCCATCTTGGATTACCCCCACATTGATTTGGATTTGAAAAAGGCCGTGGAGTCTGTGGCTCGCGGTCACGCTTCGCCGCGCGCTTTTTATGTGGATAAATTGGTTGAGGGGGTGGCGACCATTGCTGCTGCTTTTTGGCCCAAGCCTGTGATTGTTCGCATGAGCGACTTCAAGAGCAACGAATACCGCAAGCTCATCGGAGGCTCACGCTACGAGCCCGAAGAAGAAAACCCCATGCTGGGGTTCAGGGGCGCATCCCGCTACATCAGCGAGTCTTTTGGCGAAGCATTTGCCATGGAGTGTGAGGCCATCCGTCGCGTGCGAAATGACATGGGCTTGAACAACGTGGAGCTGATGGTGCCCTTTGTGCGCACGCTGAGTCAAGCCAAGCAAGTGACCGATATGTTGGCTGAGCGTGGCCTCAAGCGGGCTGCCTTGGGGGGGCAAGATGGCTTGCGCGTGATCATGATGTGCGAGGTTCCCAGTAACGCGATTTTGGCTGAGCAATTTTTGGAATACTTTGATGGCATGTCCATTGGCTCTAACGATTTGACGCAGCTCACCTTGGGCTTGGACCGTGATTCCGGCATGGCAGTTTTGGCTCAAGACTTTGATGAGCGCGATCCCGCGGTCAAGGCCTTGATCGCGCGTGCTATTGCGGCTTGCCGAGCGGTGGGTAAGTATGTGGGGATCTGTGGCCAAGGGCCCAGCGATCACGCAGACTTTGCCGATTGGCTGGCTGCCGAGGGGATTGTGTCGATCTCACTCAATCCCGACTCAGTGGTCGAAACCTGGCAACGCCTGGCCAAGCGTTGAGCGGTATTCAGCTTCATGGGCTGGCGGCTCCGGCCTCCAGCCCATGGCACTCAGCGGCCCCCGTAAATGTCGTCCGTCAGAGGCTGCAAGGGCCTTGCTGATAAGCGCAGGCCAGGGCGCGCAATGCGAGTCAGTTGAGGGTTGCTCATAGCCCGGCGGGCCCCATTGAAGCGCTTGCTCCAATAGCTCAAGCGCATGTCCTCGACGCGGACCACGGCGCCTGTGCGAGGCGAATGAATAAACTTCCCCTCCCCAACATAGATCCCCACATGAGAGAACATGCGGCCCAGGGTGTTGAAGAAAACCAAATCACCTGCTTTTAAGTCATCTCGCAAGATGGGCGTCAAGCCGGGTGCGCGGGCCTGTTCCTCAGCTCGGCGGGGCAAAATGATGCCCATGCTTCGTTCAAAGATATGTTTTGTGAAGCCACTGCAATCAAACCCTGTGGGCTCTTGGGTTCCGCCCCATTGGTAGGGGACATCCAAAAAATTCATGGAAGTGATGACCATATCAGCAGCTCCGCCCTGCTGTTGCTCACTCAGCCGAGGTGATGCAAGCGGTGTCAGGTTGGGCAGATTGTTGTCACTCAACAGCCCTTTTTCAATCAGCAAGCGCCGCACTGGGTCGGGCCCTTGAAGGGGGTTGGCCCAGAGCCTTGAGCCGTACAGGGTTAAACAGGCCAGGGCCAATAGGGTTGGGCCTAAACCCTGAAGCCGACGATATGAGCGCCTTGAAGGTTGCAAGTTTCGAAACAAAGTAAAGACGTCGATCTCGTCCATGATGCCTTTTTCGGAAACTCAAAACCCATCAAACTGTGACACGAGCCATGAGTTTGGCAATTTTTTCACGGCTTTGCATCGAGGGTGGTAGGCCGGTGCTCAGCTTGAACTTAGCAGGCGGTTGTCGTCAAAGCACCTCAGAGGCGAAGTCTGCCAACCGTGAGCGCTCGCCTCGCGCGAGTGTGACATGGCCACTGTGTGGCCATCCCTTGAACCGGTCTACCGCATAGGTTAAACCTGAGCTGCCTTCGGTCAGATAGGGGGTATCAATTTGTGCCAGGTTTCCTAAGCAAACAATTTTGGTGCCCGGGCCTGCTCGGGTGATCAAGGTTTTCATCTGCTTGGGCGTCAGATTTTGCGCTTCATCGATGATGACAAACTTGTTTAGGAATGTGCGCCCACGCATGAAATTCATGCTCTTGATTTTGATTTTGCTTCGAACAAGCTCGTTGGTGGCGGCGCGCCCCCACTCACCCGCACTGCCATCGCTTCTGGCCAGCACTTCGAGGTTGTCATCCAGTGCGCCCATCCAGGGGCTCATTTTCTCTTCTTCTGTACCAGGCAAGAAGCCAATATCCTCCCCCACAGGCACAGTCACTCGCGTGACGATGATTTCGGTATAACGACGCTCATCCATGACTTGATGCAATCCGGCAGCCAAAGTCATCAAGGTTTTGCCAGTGCCTGCAGTTCCCGTCAGGGTGATGAAGTCACAGTCAGGGTCCATCAATAGATTGAGTGCAAAGTTTTGCTCGCGGTTGCGGGCTGTCACGCCCCACACGGCATTTTTTTGATGGGTGAATTCGCGCAGGGTACGCAATACAGCGGTCTTGCCGGTGATTTCTGTCACCTTGGCGTGCAAAGGGGCCGCGCCTGGCAGCTCGAGGTAGGTAAACTGATTGACCAGCAGCTCAGGAACCAGCGGGCCACTGATGCGGTAAGAGGTCAGGCCGTTTTGTTGCCAACTCTCCATGGTTTTGCCATGTTGCTCCCAGAAGTCAGGGGGCAGGGCCAACACGCCGTTGTAGAGCAAGTCGCCGTCATCAAGGGTTTTGTCATTGAAGTAGTCTTCGGCATGCAAACCCAGGGCGCGAGCCTTAATGCGCATGTTGATATCTTTAGACACCAAGACCACTTCGCGTTGAGACTGTTGCTCTCTCAAGGCTTGTACAACCGCCAAAATTTGATTGTCGGCTTTGCCTTGAGGCAGCCCCATGGGCAGCGTCACATTGATGAGGTTGGTTTGGAAAAAAAGTTTTCCAGCGGCCTCTTGGTGGCCGTTGCCTGACAGGGGAAGTCCATCGGTCATGCCGCTGGCGTCGCGCAAACCCAAGTTGGCCGCCAAAGCATCAAGGTCTCGGCTGACTTGCCGGGCATTGCGGGCAACCTCTGTCATCCCCTTTTTATGCCCATCGAGCTCTTCGAGGGTGATCATCGGTAAATAGATGTCGTGCTCGTCAAAACGGAACAAGCTCATCGGGTCGTGCAGCAAAACATTGGTGTCAAGGACGAATAATTTGGCAGGACCTGGCTTGCGCACATGGCGTGCTCGCGCGGTCGATGTGTTTTTGACGCTGGCTGGTGTGGGGGGCGCTATTTTCGGGGTGGTTGGTTTTTTCGCCACAGGTTGCGCCGATGGAGCAGCAATTGGGTGTCCCACAGGGACCACGGGTTTGGCTTGGCTGCTGGCCTGGGCCCGTCGCTTGACAGCGGGTGCAGGGACGTCGTAATCCGCAGGGGCCAGCAGGGCGGCACGTTGGGTGGGTGGCTTGGGCAAGGGCATGGGTGTGTCAACCAAAGGTTATGGGGGTACATCAGCAAAAAGCCGCTCACCATGGCCCGGCTTGACGAAAAGGGCCCGAAGGGGCTGTAGGTCGTGCTCGACAAAGCGCGCCCCACAAGCCGGGAAACCCCAAGCCGTGGCTTCAACCCGACTTTTTCAGCGCCTTGACGGCTTTCAAAACTTCTTCAACATGGCCTGGAACTTTCAAGCCACGCCATTCGAAGCGCAAAACACCTTGGGTGTCGATCAAAAAAGTGCTTCTCTCGATGCCTTTAACTTTTTTGCCGTACATGATTTTATTTTTAACCACGCCAAACATATGGCAAAGTTTTTCTTCGGTATCGGCGATCAGCTCGAACGGAAGACTGAGGCTTTCTTTGAATTTGTCGTGTGACACCATGTTGTCGCGCGAGACTCCTAAAACCACGGC
>JANMEO010000082.1:0-7226 GCA_031376995.1 Burkholderiales bacterium | reverse complement strand
GAGATGCAAGGCGTAAAGCACAGCGATACCATTTGGTATCGCGAGCATTTACAACGCCGCAGATCCATTTTCAAAACGGCTCAGCGACCCGGCATCTTCAGTTCCGACGGGTATAGAGCCGCGGCAACTCAAAACACTGTGCCCCACAACCCACCGCTGCATCGGACGCCCGCATGAACCCTGCCTTGCAAAACCACCTCATCGAACGACTCCCCCGTGCCGACAAGAACCGCTTGCTGGCGCTGTGCGAGCCTGTCGACTTACGCCTTTCGGATGTACTGACCGAACGTGGGAAGGTGACGCGACATGTGTGGTTTCCTGTGGATGCCTTCATTTCGTTGGTGGCGCAAATCGATCAACATCCAGGCATCGAAGTCGGCATGGTAGGTCGCGAAGGCATGCTAGGTAGTCAGCTGGTGCTGGGGGTGGCAGAGGTACCGCTGCGCGCGGTGGTTCAAGGCCCGGGCAGCGCCTGGCGCATTCAAGCCCCAGCCTTCAAATCAGAGCTGACTCGCAGCCCCGCACTGCAACGATTACTGGGGCGTTATTTATACGTGCGCATGGTGCAAATGACCACTTCCGCCGCTTGCATTCGATTTCACACCATTGAGCCACGACTCGCACGTTGGCTGCTCATGAGCCAAGACCGCGCCCATGCCAACAGCTTCAAATTTACCCACGAGTTCCTGGCCTTCATGCTGGGTGTGAGGCGTGTGGGCATCACCGAGGCCGCTAGCAACCTACAGCGCAAGGGGCTCATTCGGTACCACCGCGGCGAGATCACCGTCCTTGACCGCCCCGGTCTGGCCGCCGCCGCTTGCACCTGCTACGACTCAGATCGCAACACCTACGCCAACAACATTCGATGAGCCAAAGGCTCATCACACCAGGCATGGGCGGTGCACCCAAGCTGCTGCCCCCCCATCAACGCCCAGCGACTGGCGCCGGCCTATCAAGAGCGCTTTTTCTTGGCTGCAGTCCGGCGCACCGTGGATGGACGCTTGGTGGCTTTTTCTGAACCCTTATCACCATGGGTTTGGGGGCCAACCGCTTCAGTGCTGGCACGAAGCAAGCGAGGTGATGAGTGAAATGATTGGTCTGCCGACTTGCGACGAGCCTTGACATTTCGATCACTCACCTGTACCTCAGCCAGCACGGAGGTCGCTCGATCCACCAGTGGCAGACGCTCGGCAAGCGGATCGTCACGCTTAGGCTTACGAGCGCCGCGCCCTACCGAAGCACCACTCTCGCCATCGTTGCGAACCAATCGAAAATCAATCTTGCGTCCATCAAGATCAACCCGGCTGACCTGCACTCTCATGCGTGACCCAACTGAATAACGCAAACCCGAACGATCCCCTCGCAGCTCCTGGCGCGCCTCATCAAACCTGAAATATTCACCACCCAATTCTGTGATGTGGATCAAGCCCTCCACATGCAAGGCATCGAGCTGAACAAACAAGCCAAAGCTGGTGACAGAGCTGACTGTACCGCCATACTCCTCGCCCAGATGCTCACGCATATAGCGACATTTCAGCCAAGCTTCAACATCTCGAGAGGCCTCGTCGGCCCGACGCTCATTGGCACTGCAATGCACACCGGCCATCTCCCAAGCCGCCGGCTCCGTCAAAGCCTGGGGCACCCCCCCACCCTGAACGGACCCCTTTTTGCCCTTGCGCGCTGGCTGCGAAAGTGTGGTGCGCTCAACATCCAACATTCGGTAAGACTTTTTCCCAATCAGGGCCTTGATGACTCGGTGAACCAACAAATCTGGATAGCGTCGAATCGGACTGGTGAAGTGTGTATAGGCCGGATAGGCCAAACCAAAGTGACCGCTGTTGGTGCTCGTGTAAACGGCTTGTTGCATCGACCGCAATAACATGGTGTGGATTTGCAGGGCATCGGGGCGGTCTTTGGTTGCCGCCGCAATCGCCTGAAACTCAGCAGGCACTGGGTTCTCACTCACGGCCAAGCCCAGCCCCAACGCCTTGAGATAGTTTTGCAACAAAGAACGTTTTTCTGGGGTGGGCCCCTCATGCACGCGAAAGAGCGAAGCATGCTTGTTTTGCTCGATAAAGTCAGCCGCGCACACATTGGCGGCCAGCATGGCTTCTTCAATCAGCTTGTGTGCTTCGGTCCGTGTGCGAGGAACAATTTTCTCGATGCGGCCGTTTTCATCACACACAATTTGTGTCTCAGTGGTTTCAAAATCCACGGCACCACGCCGCCCCCGAGACTTCAACAAGGCACGATAGACATCCAACAAATCGAGCAAATGCGGCACCAAAGCCTGACGCTTGGCGGCCTCAGGCCCCCTGGTATTGATCAAAATTGCCGCCACCTCAGCGTACGTGAAGCGCGCATGCGAACAGATCACCGCAGGGTAAAACTGATAAGCCTCAACCTCCCCCACCGAGCTGACCAGCATGTCGCAAACCATCGACAAACGCTTCTCGTAAGGATTCAGAGAACATAACCCGTTGGAAATTTTCTCAGGCAGCATGGGGATCACCCTGCGCGGAAAATACACCGAAGTTGCGCGCTCATAAGCGTCTTCATCCAGAGCCTCACCTGGCTTGACATAGTGACTCACGTCGGCAATCGCCACCACCAAGCGCCAGCCGGTACCCCGCCCCACTTTGGCGGGCTCACAATAAACAGCATCATCAAAGTCGCGGGCGTCTTCGCCATCAATCGTCACCAAAGCGACATCAGTCAGATCCACCCGGTGCTTGCAATCCACAGCACGCACTTTGTCAGGCAAACCAGCTGCTTGCTTCAGGGCCTGTGCTGAAAACTGATGCGGAACCTCATATTTGCGCACTGCAATCTCGATCTCCATACCTGGATCGTCGATATCCCCCAGCACCTCAGTAACCCGACCCACAGGCTGTGAGTACATCGAAGGCGGCTCCGTCAACTCGATGGCAACCACCTGGCCCGCAGTAGCATTGGCGGTTGCATTTTTGGGTACCAAAATATCTTGCCCATAACGCTTGTCTTCCGGCGCCACCAGCCAAACCCCGCCTTCATGCAACAAGCGACCGATGATGGGCGACTTTTTACGCTCGATAATCTCGAGCACTCGCCCTTCAGGGCGGCCCTTGCGATCGTGCCGAATGATGCGTACCCTAACCCGATCTCGGTGCAAAACGGCACGCATTTCTTGCTGTGACAAATACAGATCAGGCTGTTGTCCATCGCAGATCACAAACCCATGACCATCGCTGTGGCCCTGGACAGAACCCACCACTTCGCCCAGTTGATCGGAAGGGATGGCGGATGCGTTGCTCAAGCTTTTGTTAATGATAGAATCCTTTTCTTCTTGAAATGCCCAGGTGGCGGAATTGGTAGACGCACTAGTTTCAGGTACTAGCGGGTAACTCCGTGGAGGTTCGAGTCCTCTCCTGGGCACCATTGATGGGTTTGAAAGCAAACTTCAGCGGTAAAAATACAGCCCAAATTTGAAGAGTCAAACCACCCCGATGGGTGCGGCTCAAACCCTCTAAATTTCGGTTTTCTCTGCCCCCTTGATGGGTCTTCAGGCTTTGCGGGCGACATCCCTGACACCCATCAAGCACCCTGGCCATCAAATAGAAAACTTCTTTGCCAGCTGTGGCGGGCGCATGTGGTCATACTCCTCAAACGGCTGATGTATCCACGGACTTGTTGGCAGCAACTCCATATAATAATCGGGCGTGTAGGTTGAGCAGCCTTTTGTCCAAATTACGGCACAACGCAGCTCTGTGATCGATGGGTTGCTTCGCAAACGTTCCACCACGGCGTGCAAAGTCACCCCTGTATCTGCCAGATCATCCACCAAAAGCACGCGACCGACCAACTCACCACGTGGCAAAGTAATATACTGAGCCATATCGAGTCGCCCCTGGATAGTACCCTCCCCTGAGCGATAAGAACTGGCAGACATAATACCCAGGGGCTTGTCAAAAACCCTTGACATCACATCTCCAGGGCGCAACCCACCCCTTGCCAAACATAATATTTGATCAAACTCCCACCCTGAGGCATGCACCCTGAGCGCCAAGCGCTCAATGAGCAAGTGATACTCATCCCACGACACGTAAAGATTTTTTCCGTCTTCTGTCAACATGATTGGCCCCATTGAACCTGACAACCGCATTGGGACACACGACCCAGAGCTTCGCACCAACAATCTGACAAAGCATTTCAGCTTTGTCGGGGATCAACTTAGTCATGATAAGGGTGACGAACCAAAATCGTGTCGTTTCGATCTGGACCCGTTGACACCATATCAATCGATGCACCAATAAACCCCTGCACACGCTCGAGATAGCGGCGAGCATTGAGCGGCAAGGCATCCCAATCTGTGATTCCAGCCGTTGAACCTGGCCAGCCCGGAAATGACTCATAAATAGGCTGACAAGCCGAAATTTCATCAGCATCCAAAGGCAAAATATCTAATTTTTTGCCCTGCCAATCGTAACCGACGCACACCTTGATTTCATCCAAGCCATCCAACACATCCAGCTTGGTAAGACAAAGGCCCGAAATCCCATTGATAATGATGGAGCGCTTGAGGGCTGCAGCATCCAGCCAACCACACCGACGCGGCCTCCCGGTCACCGTACCACGCTCTTGGCCTACCGTTGACAAATGGTGGCCCACGGTGCCTGGCACATCCATGGGCAGCTCGGTCGGAAACGGGCCACTTCCCACCCTGGTCGTGTAGGCCTTGGTAATGCCCAAGACATAGTGCAAGGCCCCCGGCCCCAGCCCCGTGCCCGCCGCTGCATTGCCTGCGACACAGTTGCTCGACGTGACATACGGATACGTGCCATGGTCAATGTCTAGCAAGGTGCCTTGGGCCCCCTCAAACAAAATATGACTCCCCAATCGATTGGCCTTATAAAGCAAATAACCGACATCAGCCATCATGGGCTTAATGTGCTCAGCAAGTAACATGGCTTGTTCAAAAATCGGGCCAAATGCCACCGCAGAACATTTCAAGTAACCCGTCAAAGCAAAATTGTGCAGGTCGACCAACTCTTGAAGTTTGCGTGCAAAGCGCTCAGGATGTTTCAAATCTTGAATGCGCAACGCACGGCGTGCCACTTTATCCTCATAGGCAGGCCCAATCCCTTTGCCTGTGGTGCCTATTTTTCCAGCGCCACTTGACTCGCGCAGTAACTCACGGGCTTTGTCAACTTCAACATGAAAAGGCAAAATCAAAGGGCAAGACTCACTGATAAATAAACGAGAGCGAACCTCAACACCCATGGCCTCCAGGCGCTCAATTTCAATCATGAGATGGGTTGGGTCGACAACCACCCCATTGCCAATGTAGCAAGCCACACCAGCCCGCATGATGCCTGATGGGATCAATTGCAAAGCGGTTTTGACCCCCTCTATCACGAGGGTATGGCCCGCATTGTGCCCCCCCTGAAACCGCACCACAGCCTGCGCATGGTCGGTCAGCCAGTCAACCACTTTACCCTTGCCTTCATCACCCCACTGAGTGCCCACCACCACCACATTGCGACCTGTCACCGCCGAACTCACTGCATTCATACCTATCCCTCAAGATTGAAATGGGTATAGCTCAAGCAAAGACCACCTGCCAGCCACCCGCCTGAAAAACCAACTCTCGATCACAATTGAACTCCTGGATCGCATCGTCATGTCCAGGCAACACACAAACAACCGTCTCCCCTTGATCTCTCAAGCGACGCACCTCGGCGCGCAAATCAGCATCCTGAGCCCCAGGCGCACGAATGGCCGCTGGCAAGCGCTGAACAGGGAGAAGGGCTGCCAAATTTTTGACGTCTAAACTGAAGCCAACTGCGGGTCGATTTCGACCAAACACGGCGCCAACCTCATCGTAGCGCCCCCCACGCAACAAGCTTCCAGCGGCCCCTTTCGCAAACACCGAAAACTGGATACCGCTGTAATAGGCGTTGCCACCCAAATCTGCCAAATCAAAGCCCAAGCCGACAGCCGGATGGGCTGCACGCACATGTGCACCCAGAGTGCTGAGATCTTGCAGTGCGGCGTGAATGAGCGGGCGCTGTGGCAATAAGTGTCCGGCTCTTTGAAGCACCTCAGGCCCACCATACAAGGTCAACATCAGGTGCAACCATTGACGAACCTCGACGCTAAAGTCTGGAGTCAACTCAGCCAGTTTGCCCGCATCTTTTCTCGCCAAAGCATCAGCCACTTCCTGAAGTTGCAACTCATTCAGGGGCATGTCTGCACACAGTGCGCGCAGGATGCGCGAGTCAGCCAGGTCTAGCTGCTGTCCCTGCACCCCTGTTTGACGCAGGCTCTCTAGTGCCAAATCTAAAATCTCCAGGTCAGCCTCTAGCCCAGCATGGCCATAAATTTCTGCGCCAAACTGCAGGGGCTCACGGGTTGCATGGGGCCCACTAGGCCGGGTCCGCAAGACTGGGCCACAGTAACACAGGCGAGCAACCCCCTGGCGATTGAGCAAATGAGCATCGATACGGGCAACTTGCGGCGTGGTATCAGCACGCACACCCATCGTACGGCCGCTGAGCTGATCAACCAATTTGAAAGTTTGGAGATTCAATGCCTGGGCAGTTCCGGACAACAAAGAATCGAGATACTCCAGCAAAGGCGGGGTCACCAGCTCAAAACCATAGCTGCGAGCCCTGTCTAACAGGCCCCTGCGGAGTTCTTCGATACACCGCGCCTGGCCGGGAAGAATATCAGCAAGGTGCTCAGGCAAGAGCCACGCAGAAGTGCGTGCAGACATTCAGACAACCCCCTGGCGAAAATAAAAGATTGTATACCCCTCGGAACTGAAGTTGCTGTGTTCATGGGTCATTTGGGCCTTGAGGATCCGAGGCGCAAAGCACAGCAATACCGTTTGGTATTGCTGTGCTTTGCAACGATGCAGACTCATTCGGGGCTCACCCCTAGCGTGAACAAGATCCACCATTGGTTGGCGAAACTGCGCCGAGTAGGGCGCTTTTGACTTTTACATTTGGACTCCTTCTTTCGCTCAGAATAGTGTCCGCGAAAAGGGGGCAACTCCAGTTCGGGGTTCAGCGCAACAACCGACTTACGCGCCATACGCCGTCTAACAGCGTGCCCTCGGCGTGCCTTTGTGGCGCCATACGCAGCAGATTTGGCTATATACCCATCGGAACTGAAGATGCCGAGTTGCTGGGCCGTTTGGGAAACGGGTCTGCGGCGTTGCAAATCCTCGCCCTATCAACGGATAG
>JANMEO010000029.1:0-6882 GCA_031376995.1 Burkholderiales bacterium | reverse complement strand
CCAGGCGCTGCATTTCCTATCTCACCATCGAACACCCAGGCTCAATTCCGCAGCCGCTTCGACACCTCATTGGCAACCGCATCTACGGTTGTGATGATTGCCAATTGATTTGCCCCTGGAACAAATACGCTCAGCACACCGCAGTGACTGACTTTGATGTCCGCCCCCCCCTGGATAACGCCACACTATTGTCACTGTGGCAGTGGAGCGAAGATGAGTTTGCCCGCAAAACTGAGGGCAGTCCTGTTCGTCGTATTGGCTATCAGCGATGGCAACGCAATTTGGCAGTTTCTTTGGGTAACTTGCTACGTTCTGAACAGCCTTCGAGGGCGTTGAAACAGGCGGTGTCTGGCGCTTTACAGGCGTATTTGCAAAAGCCCAATGCACAGGCTCTGGTCACTGAGCATGTTCAATGGGCGTTGGCAGGCGTTGATGAAAAGCTGGCTTGCTCAAATACCCATCCAAGCTGAAGATGCTGAATCAAGATTCCATCCAATTCACGCCCACGAGATAAACTCTTTGCCTATGTAGGGCATCCATGCCCTGGCGCCAATCAGCAATCCCATGAATTCATCTTTGACGACTGAAAAAACTGTGAAGTGGCACTCTTTGGCTGCCTGTGAGGGGGCGCCCGATGAGGGCGCCGAGCCTCGCTGGTCTCACGACCAGATCGAGGCCCTCTTTGCTCAGCCCTTCAACGATGTGCTGTATCAGGCTCAGCAGGTGCACCGCCAGCACTTCTGTGCCAATGAAGTTCAGTTATCGACTTTGCTCTCTATCAAAACGGGGGGGTGCCCAGAAGATTGTGGCTATTGCCCTCAGTCGGTGCACTTCAATACCGGTCTTGAGGCTGGCAAGCTGCTGGAGGCGTCAGTCGTTCGTGAGGCTGCTGCCGCTGCGAAGGCTCAGGGTGCTTCGCGCTTTTGCATGGGGGCCGCTTGGCGCTCACCCAAAGACAGAGACATTGAAAAAGTGGTCGAGTTGATCGGTGTTGTCAAAGAACTGGGCCTTGAATCGTGCTGCACCTTAGGCATGTTGAGCGAGACCCAAGCCCGCACCCTCAAAGCGGCTGGACTTGACTATTACAACCATAACTTAGACACCGCCCCTGAGGCTTATGGTCGCTTTATCACGACACGAGACTATCAAGACCGTCTCGATACGCTGTCCCATGTTCGACGTGCAGGTATGCATGTTTGCAGTGGCGGCATCGTGGGCATGGGTGAAAGTCGCAATGAGCGAGCAGCCCTCATCGCCCAGTTGGCCAACATGGATCCGTACCCTGAGTCTGTGCCCATCAACAATTTGGTTCAGGTCGAGGGCACCCCCCTGCATGGCACAGACCCGCTAGACCCTCTTGAATTTGTTCGCACCATTGCCGTGGCCCGCATCACCATGCCCAAAGCGCGCGTGCGTTTATCGGCAGGGCGGCAGGCCATGAGTGAGGCCGTCCAAGCCCTTTGCTTTTTGGCAGGCGCAAATTCGATTTTTTATGGCGACAAACTTCTCACAACCGGCAATCCTGATTGGGAGCGAGATCAGAGCCTGTTTGCCAAGCTCGGGCTGCAGGCCTGCTGATTTGATTTCATCCCTCGACGTCTGCCAGCCATGAGTGATTTGGCGTCCCGCAGTTTGCGCAACATTTGGCATCCCTGCACGCCCATGAAGCGTGCACGCGATGCCGCGCCTTTGGCCATTGCCAGAGCGCGCGGGCCCTGGCTTCATGACACCGAGGGCCAGCGTTATTTTGATGCGATCAGTTCGTGGTGGGTCAACCTCTTTGGCCATGCTGACCCCCAGCTCAATGCCGCTCTCAAAGACCAGCTCGACACTTTGCCCCATGTCATGCTTGCAGGCTGCACCCATGAGAGTGCGGTTCAGGTAGCTGAAAAACTATTGGCGCGGACCGATGGCGTCCTGGGTCATGCCTTCTATGGCAGCGATGGTGCGTCGGCAGTTGAGATTGCCTTGAAGATGAGTTTTCATGCTTGGCGTAACGAAGGGCAAGAGCACAAACGAGAGTTTGTTTGTCTGCAAAACAGCTACCACGGTGAGACATTGGGCGCCTTGTCAGTCACTGATGTCGCCATTTTCCGTGACGCCTACGATCCGTTGCTCATGCGCGCACATATCGTGCCCTCGCCAGATGCAAGACAAGCCCAAGTCGGGGAGACCGCAACCGACGTGATGCAGCGCGCATTGCACGGCTTGAATGAACTGCTTCGCTCTCGTTCAGACCATATCGCGGCCTTGATCATCGAGCCTTTGGTGCAGTGCGCTGCAGGCATGGCCATGCACGATCCGGCCTACCTGCGGGGCGTGCATGCGCTGTGCGACCTCTGGAATGTGCACCTCATCGTAGATGAAATTGCGGTTGGCTGTGGGCGTACTGGGAGTTTTTTTGCTTTTGAGCAAACAGCCAGCCCAGGCCAGGCGCACATTTGGCCTGATTTCATTATTTTGTCCAAAGGCATCACAGGGGGCTACCTGCCTTTATCCGTGGTGCTAACCACAGATGAGATTTTTCAGTCGTTTTGGCATGACGACAAGGCGCGCACTTTTTTACATTCACACTCCTACAGTGGCAATGCACTGGCTTGTCGTGCGGCCCAGACGGTCTTAGAGCGGTTTGAGCAAACTGACGTTTTTTCTCGAAATGCCCAGCTCAGCGCGCCGATCAATCAGCTATGGGATGAGCTGCAATCCCATGAGCGTGTGGCCCACGTTCGACAATGCGGAATGATTTGGGCCTTCGACGTCCAAACCCAGCAGCCCGATTTTGCCGAGCGCTTTCATCAAGTCGGTCGATCTCACGAACTTTTAATTCGCCCCATTGGGCGTACGGTTTATTTGATGCCCCCCTTCCTGTTGCCAAGCGATGACTATGCCTGGCTGGCTCAGCAGACGATGTCAACCCTGAACGCAGTGCTTCATGCTGATTAGTCTGTTGAAACAGCGTCTTGACCAACGGGCCTCAGAGGCCACACGCCGCCAGCTGCGGGTATCGATGGGGCCCTGCACGCCTCACGTTCATGTCAGCGCTCAACATCAGTCTTGGCAGCCCGAAGACCCCGGCACTGCGCTTTTGGCTTTTTGCAGCAACGATTATCTGGGGCTGGCCAACCACCCTGAGTTGATCGAAGCCTGGGCGCAAGGGGCAAAGCGCTATGGGGTTGGCAGTGGTGCTTCACATTTAATCAGCGGCCACAGCGCTGCCCATGCCGAACTGGAGGCCGAGTTAACCCGCTGGCAGGCAGCTCATATTCCCCATGCCCGTGCGCTATTTTTTTCAACGGGCTACATGGCCAATATGGCCTTGCTGGGGGCACTGGGTCTGGCCGAGGCTACACTGTTTTGTGACAAACTCAACCATGCTTCATTGATCGATGGCGCATCGCTGGCCGCCGCCAAAGTTCAGCGATACCCGCATGCCAATCTGGAGCGTTTGGCCTTTTTACTTGAACATTGTGACTCGAGCCTCAAATTTATTGTCACTGACGCGGTCTTCAGCATGGACGGTAGTGTGGCCAACGTGCCTGAGCTGCTGCGGCTTGCCACTGCCCATGACGCATGGCTCATCCTCGATGATGCGCATGGTTTTGGGGTGCTTGGGCCGCAAGGGCAGGGTAGCCTGGCGCACTGGGGTGTTTGCAGCGAGCGTTTGATTTACATGGGCACCTTGGGCAAGGCAGCTGGTGTTGCCGGGGCCTTCGTGGTGGCCCAAGAGGTCGTGATCAATTGGTTGATCAACACCGCACGCAGCTACATCTACACCACAGCATCCCCGCCAGCGCAGGCCCACACCCTGTTGCACAGCCTGCGTTTGATTCAGGGCGATCAAGGCCATGACCGTCGGCAACACTTGCAATTTCTGATTCGTCGTTTGCGCAACGCTGCGGTTGAGTTTCGGGCTGGGTGGCGTTGGGCTGAGTCAGGCACCCCCATCCAGCCCCTGATGATTGGCAACAACGTACAGGCCCTGAGTTTGAGCACCCTGCTTGAGCAAGCGGGGCTGTGGGTGCCGGCCATCCGCCCACCCACCGTGCCTGTGGGCACAGCCAGGTTGCGTGTGACCCTCAGCGCCAGTCACACGGTTGCACAAGTTGAACAACTGCTCGCGGCACTTAGCGCTGCAGCCACGTCTGAGCATCTATGAGCGGCATATTCGTCACAGGCACTGACACCGGCGTGGGCAAGACCTTGGTCAGCGTTGCCTTGTTGAGGCTGCTATCTGAACAAGGCTTGAGAGTGGTGGGCTTCAAGCCCGTGGCCGCAGGGCTGGACAAAACAGGTCAAAACGAAGACATCGAGGCGCTTCAAGCCGCCTCCAACATTCGAGTCAGTCGACAGCAGGTGGGACCCTATCAGCTTCAGGCCGCATGTGCCCCACACCTCGCAGCTCAAATGCAGGGGGTGAGTTTGCCCTCTGAGGGCTGGCGCGAGCGTGCCCTAGCACTGCAGTCCCGTGCTGACGTGGTCATTGCTGAGGGTGCTGGGGGGTTTTGTGTTCCCCTGAGCTTGACCCCTCGCTGGGGGTTAGACGATGTGGCCGCCGACCTGCAATGGCCGGTTGTTTTGGTGATTGGCTTGCGTTTGGGCTGCCTCAATCATGCCCTCTTGACCGCCCAAGCCATTGCCGCTCGAGGGCTGTCGCTGGCGGGTTGGGTTTGCAATCGCATCGACCCGCATATGTTATGGGCCGATGAAAATCTGGCCAGTTTGAAGGCGCTGCTTGCAGCGCCATGTTGGGGTGATATCCCTTGGATGCCTGCGCTCAGCAAGGCACAAGCGGTGGCCGCACTCGATGGCGCGCTCATCGTGAACACTCTGCGTCCATGATCCCTCTTGGCTCCGACCCCTACGCGGCCTATGCCAGATTGCAAGCGCAGGGCCGTGTCTTACGCAGTGATGATTTTTTTGGGGGCGCCTGGTTGCTCAGTCACTATGACGATGTGGCTTTGGCGCTCAAAGACGAGCGTTTGTCTGCGCGCCGTACCGGCGGGTGGCTCAATGACACCCACGAGTGTGCACGACAAGAGCTGGCCCCTTTCCAACGCATATTTTCGCGTGCGCTGCTTTTTCTTGACGCGCCCGACCATGCGCGTCTTCGCCAAGTCTTGGCTCCGGCCTTTCGGCCTTCGTCTTGGCAGGCCCTGAGTCAACACATCAGCGAGCATGTTCACCGAGTGCTTGACGCTTTGCCCTCGCACAAGGCATTTGATTTTATGCAAGCCATTGCCTGCCCCATCCCCGCTGGGGTGATCGTTCGCTTATTGGGCTTGCAAGACATTCAAACCGATGACTTCGTGAGCTGGTCTAACGACATTGCCGCTTTTATCGGGCATCCCTCGCCCGACCTTGAAGTGGGTCTCAAAGCCCAGCGCGCCACGTTGGCACTGGCGGCCGCTTTCCAATCAGAATTGGCACGTCGTCGTCGAGACTGCGTATCACCACCGCCAGATTGGATCAGTCTCTTATTGCAAGCGCAGGCGAGTGGTCAGATTCGTTGTGCCCAAGAGATGCTGGCCCAATGCGTGATGTTGCTGTTTGCCGGCCATGAAACCACACGCCATCTTTTGGGCAATGGCATGCATGCGGTGCTTCAACAACCAGGTGCATGGGCTCAACTACAAAGCCAACCCGAGCGCTTAGGCCAGGCGCTGCGAGAGATGCTTCGTTTTGACAGCCCCGTGCAGTACACCGGGCGTCGCGTGGCGCGGACTTTTTCAATGCATGGCCAGGTCTTGCAGCGTGGCGACTTGGTGATCCCCTTGATTGGCGCAGCCAACCGTGATCCTAAGGTTTACACAGATCCCCACACTTTGCAGCTGGACCGTCGGCAGGCGACCCACTTGTCATTTGGGGTGGGGATGCACGCATGCATTGGGGCCGCGCTGACTTATCTCGAGGCCCAAGCCATCTGGACGGTTTTATTGCAACGTTGGCCGCTGCCTCGCTTGGCAGGGCAGCCAGCGCCTGGGACGAACCTTTTATACCGAGGCTGGGATAGCTTGCCTCTTTGCTTAGAGTGATCGGGGGGGCTCAGAGGCACCCCCTGCGCCCCCACGCAACCGTACTTGAAAGTCTCATCTCATACGACTGTTGTTGCGCTGGTGTGACAGGGGATCCCGGCGATGGGGGTCTCTTTTCCCTACCCATAAACTCTCGCTATTGATCAAAATCGAGCCTTCTATGCACTCACTGAGCACCCCAAACGATCACATGCAAGGGCTGGACGGCTTCCGCGCGTTGGCCGTCATCGCCGTGGTGTGGCACCACTCGCACCCTGGATTTGCCTGGCTTCCTGCGTCCAAGAACGGATTTTTAGGCGTTGACGCGTTCTTTGTTCTTAGCGGTTTTCTGATTACCACCTTGCTGCTGCGGGAGTTGGCTGTTTACGGGAAGATCTCGCTGAAGAACTTTTTTGTACGCCGCTCGCTGCGAATTTTCCCTCTTTATTACGCGGTGCTGGCAGTATTGACTCTGTACTTTCTCAGCACTGCAGAATCACCCAGTCGAACGACTTTTTTAGGGGAGCTGGCCTTCCATGCCACGTACCTAAGCAATTGGGTGCCGACGGGTTCCTTAATGGGAATCTCCTGGTCTTTGTCGACCGAAGAGCAGTTTTATCTGGTTTGGCCACTGCTTCTGGTAGCGCTTAGAGCCCGCGCGGCCTTATTCATTCTTGTGGCCTTCCTGGTGTTAAATCAAGGCATCAATTTTGGAGCCCTAGATGCTTCACTGGCAGCATTGGAGATGCCCTACGAGTCGCTGCCGATTCTGCAAATCACGTTCACCCCCATTATTTTTGGGGTGTTGCTGGCGTTTGGTATGCAGAGTGGCCGATCAAAGCGATGGTTAAACAAAACACTGGTGCCCGGC
>JANMEO010000012.1:0-10207 GCA_031376995.1 Burkholderiales bacterium | reverse complement strand
CTTGAGTTTTTTGCAGGGTGGCTTCTACATTCCATGGTACCCCAGCAAGTTGACTTTCATTGAGCTTGAGCCCTACCCGTCCCTGCCAATGGTTGAGCCAGCGACTGCTTTTAGCGACAGGTGCATCAGGGGCATCAGGCGATAGCTTTCCCATGGTGCTGATCTCAGCCGAGGCCTCACCGTTGAGCCGGTGGCCGCCCTCGCGCCAGATTGAACCAGCGGGCCCCGGCCACCAAGGCAAGGGATCAAAATGGTGCCACTGAGTTTGAGCTTGGAGCTCCCACTCTCCTTGTGCAGGGCGGCGTTTTGCCAGCCCTGTGGCGCTGAGTTTGGCCTTGCCCAGCTGGGCCTCAAGGGTTTTGAGGGTCCAGGTTTCGGCTTGTGCAGGGGCTGATGCTGATGCTGCGGTGGCTGGCGTCATGCCCCCTTTGACTTGCAGTCGCACCAGGTTTTGACCTTGACCGGGTCTCAGGCTTGATGTGGCTGCTGGTAGCAATTGGCCTTGAAGATCACTTTCGGCTTGCCATTGGGGGCCTTGACCTGACACCCGCATGGGGCCAGAAAGGCGCATCGCAGGGGCACGTTCATCGAGCGTGGCTGGACGCAGGTCGTGCCAGGCAAGGTCCAGCGCCCACTGCCCTTGGCTGGCATGCCCCTGGCCCACCACGTGGCCGCCAGGGTGCTCCTGGGTGCCCCAATCCAGCCTCAGCGCATCGAGTTTGATGAGCGACATCTTGTCGGGGCGCGCTCCCAGGCTCAGACTGAGATGGTGCACAGGCAAAAGCTGTTGACTCCAGGGTCCTGCTGCATCGTTGTTAACCTGCACGTTGATGGCCGCTAGCTGCTCTGCGCCTGGCGTTTGAGCCAACGTTCCTCGCAGCGCGGTATGTGGCGCCTGTGGATGAAAAGCTGCCAGGTCGATATCACTGATCTCACCTGTTAACTCAGATAGGGGCCAAGCGGCCCAAGGGCTCAGTGTGGCCGCCAGCCGCAGGTGGGGTGGGCGCGGGGCCCTAGAGTCTCCTCTTAGCGTTGCTTGCAAAACTGGCGAGGCCAAGGCGCCGGACATTATTAGCTGGGCTTCCCAAGGCACAACGATGGCTTGGAGTGAGGTCGGCTGGGTTGGATCATTGGCGACGGCTCGGGGCTGTGCTGCGAGCGCCATGGTTATCTTCATGGGTGCGGCGGTCATGATTTGTGCATGACCTTGGGCCTTCAGATGTCCCCAAGTGAATTGAAACTCTTGCAGCTCGTGGGCTTGACCCTGTTGGGCGCCCAGATGCAAGCGGGCCTGCAGGTCACTGAAGGTGGTTGATGAGTGGGCTGTTTTTTCAGGTGAAACCAGGGTCAGTTTGCCCACGCTCAATTGAGTCAGGTCCCAGCTGATGGGCAGTTGCAAGTGTCTGGGGGCTTGCGTGCGCGGCTTCGATTCGAGCTGCAGGGTGACCTCTTGCGCATGCAGCGAGACCATGCGCAGCCTCAACCAAACCCCGGGTGCGCGGTCCATCTGCAATCGCAGCCCCTGCCAAGCAAGGCCTCGGATATCGATGTGTGTGTCGCCTTGTGTCCATTGAATGCGTTGAGCGCCAAAGTCACCCCACAAGGCTCCACGGGGTTGCTCGACGGACAGACCCGCCCAGTTTTTTAAGAGCCAGCGCGTGCCGCTTTCCGTGCGCAAGCTTTGCGCCAGCCCTGCCGCCAGCATCAAAGTCAAGCCCAATACACCCACCACACCGATCAAAGCCAACATCCAAGGGCGCAGGGCACGCTGAGGCGCCGCAGTGCTCGCTTCAGGGGCCGCCTCAGGGGCCATTAAAAATTCACCCCTAAGCTGACATGTAAGCGCGCTTTCCTGAGCGCTTCACCATAAGCCAGATCAACGCGCAAGGGCCCCACTGGGCTGCGCCAGCGCAAGCCCAAGCCATAGCCTAAAACAGGCCGCAGCTCGCTCCAGTGATCTGCAGCTTGGCCAGCATCAATGAAACTGGCGCCCCAAAGCGAGGGCCAGCGTTTGGCGATCGGATGCGCCAATTCGGCAGAGCTGGTGAACAGCACGCGCGCGCTGCGAACGCCAGCGCTGTCTATGGGCCCTAGAGAGCGAAAGCCATAGCCTCGCACCGACTCATCTCCGCCAGCTCTAAACAGCAGCGTGTCGGGGATGCCAACCTCAGAGCCGGTCAATACCTGGCCCGATTCAACCCTCAGGCTACCGAACCAAGATGACCCCAATGGCCGATAAATCGTCAATCGCCCTAAGACTCGGGCAAACGGACCATTGCGCGCTGCCTCACCTCCGAGTGCATAGCCGGCCCCCAGCTGAATGTTGGCGCTCTCGCCTTCGGTGGGCAGCATGGCATTGTCTAAAGTTTGGCGTAGCCAGTGCACATTGCCTGATACCGCCTGATGGGTGGTGTTCAAATTCAAGGTGGGTGCGAGCTGTGGTTTAGCGGTTTGGGTCTGGGCGACGAGGGTTTCAACAAAAATCAGGCGCTCAAGATTTTCAGTGTCCAGTGAGCGACCGACTCGTAAACGAGAGGATCGCACTGTGGTGCCCGCCGCAGTTTCTGTTTGGTAGTGACCCGCGATGAGGTTGCGATAGCCGTTGTTCAAGGGGTGGGATAGCAGCTCACCCTCCCAAGACTGCTGATCGTGCCCAATCTCAAATTTGTTTTTGGCCAGCCAGGGGTAGCCCAATACCTGTCGGTGTAGATGCTCCAGCGATACGCGTGGCCCAGCCTTGTCGCTGTAGCCCACTGCTGCGGTGGCTTGCTGGTACCCATGCTCGCGCACCTTGACGCCCACCGGTGCAGCGTTGGCGGTCACGGGGTTGGTGTCGAGCTCTACCGCTACAGTTTCAAACAAGCCGAGTTTGCGCAATCGCTCTTGATAATCTAATATCAATTTGTCGTTGTAACGTTGTCCTTTGGCAAAGGGCTGCAGGGCCAAGACACTTTGGGCGCTGTACCGAGACAAGCCCTCAACGTTCACGGTTCCAAATAAATACAAGGGCCCACTGTCAAGTACCAGGTGCAGGTTCACTGCTTGGCGTGGGGCCTCCACCAAGGCCTGTGTTTGAGTCCAGGTGGCAGCGGGGTAGCCCAGTGCGCGCAGTTGGATCAGCGTCTTGGCTTTGGCGCTGGCCCACGCCGCTTGCGAAAATCGGGCGCCCACCGGCAAGGCCCATTGAAGCTGCAGTGCTTGCCAGCCACCCTGGGCATCGCTATCACCCGCAAGCCCAGTGGTTTGCATGGGGCCCCGCAGCTCTAATCTTAGCGACGTCACAGTGGCTTGGACGCCGGGCTCAATGAGCACGCGCACTTGCGGTGGCCCTTGGCTTTGGGGCAAGATTTTGGCTTCAACTTGGGCGCTGAAATAGCCTTCAGTTTCTAGCAGCGCCCGAGCTTGTGCTGGGGTGGCGCTGATCAAGCGTGCCAATTCTTCTGGGGTGATGGCAGCATCTTGCGCTTGAGTTTGAAACCGAGCCAGGTCAAGGTGCAGTCGCAGCAAAGATATCAAGCTGCTTGGGGAAACAATCTCAAGGCTGTAGGCCAGGGGGGGCGGCGACTCTGCTTGCGGCTGGGATTGGGATTGGGATTGTGCTTGTTCTGGGCTGATGCAGCAGGCGGCCAACAAGGCGGTGTAGGCGGCCAAAGTGGCTTTTTTCCACCACACCGACGCCTGGCTGCTCATATCTGAGGGCGTGCGTTTGCATCAAACGTGACGTGGTGTTGCAACAAGACGCCTCCAGACTCAGGAAGTCTAATCAATCAATCTTTAGTATAGGTTGGCCGCCTATAATTGGAACATGCCCATCTGCAGTTCTGATGGGTGGATTCCGAAAGTTTCGTCAGTTTCCGGCGGCAGTCTCTCAGTCCATTTGTTGCACTTTGCATCTTGGGCTTATCGACCGCTTTGACAGGCCATTTTCTGCCCAGCGGCGACTCTGCGTACAGACCCCTGGTTGATATATTGCGATTTCCAAGCCTTGGCTCCTTCCATGAAAAAAACGCTTCTTTCTCTGTTCTCGCTTCTGGGCTTATGGGTATTTTCGGCTTCAGCGGGAGCTCAAGACCTCCAGGCTGACCCGGTGGCAGGTGAAAAAAAAGCCGCATCGTGCATCGGTTGCCATGGCATTCCAGGTTACCAAGCCAGCTTCCCTGAAGTTCATAAAGTGCCCATGATCTCTGGGCAGTCTGCCGGTTACATCGCCGCAGCCCTCAATGGTTATGCCAAGGGAGACCGCAAGCATCCCACCATGCGATCTGCTGCCGGCTCCCTCACCGCCCAAGACATGGCCGACCTGGGTGCTTTTTATCAGCAGCACACGGGTGCTTTGGTGTCTGCACCTGAGACCCTTGCCAAAGAGCCGCCCCAGGCCGTGGCCGAGCTGCTGCTCAAAGGGGCGTGTGTGGGCTGTCACGGCACCAATTTCAGTAAGCCCATCAGCGGGGTTATTCCTAAGCTTGCTGGGCAACACGCTGACTATCTTTACGTGGCGCTCAAGTCCTATCAAACCCAGGGCAACCCCCACATTGGCCGCAATAACGGCTCCATGATGGGCATGGTCAAGTCTTACACCCCCAGCGAGCTTCGTCTGTTGGCCAACTACATTGCCAGTCTGCCTGGCGATTTACGGGTTGTGCCTCAGTCGCGCTTTCGCTAAAGGGGCCAGACGATGTCTGTACACCAAACCTGATCATGCTGTGAACAACATAAGACCTCAGATTCAGGCGCCGTGCTCAGCGCCTGCGGGTATTGGGGGGCGGTGGGGTGGGTTGACGCAAGGCCTCCGATGAGTTTCTTTGCTGTTTTGCTCTCGTTATTGATTGAGCAACTCAAACCATTGCCTCGAGACAACCTGGTTCATGAAGCATTGGCGGGATGGCTGCGCTGGGCGGGGCGAAATTTCAACGCGGGGCGCGATCACCATGCCTGGATTGTTTGGTTGATCACCGTGGTTGGGCCCGCCCTGCTGGTGGGTGGTGCGTCTTTAATTTTGTCTCACTTTGGTCTACTTTTCAGCCTGGTTTGGAGCGTGCTGGTTTTGTATGCCACCTTGGGATTTCGACAATTCAGCCATTTTTTTACCGACATTCGCGACGCCTTAGAGCGTGCTGACGAGCTCACGGCGCGCCAGCGCTTGTCCGATTGGCGCCATTTCGACGCCAGTGATTTGCCGCATGACGAGCTATTGCGTCAGGTCATCGAGCACTCATTGCTGGCGGCCCACCGGCATGTGTTTGGTGTTTTTTTCTGGTTTATCGTGTTGTCTGGCTTGGGTCTTGGGCCAGCTGGGGCTGTGTTGTTTCGCATGGCCGAGCTGGCCAGCCGTTACTGGGCCTATCGAAGCCGTTCTGCTGGCACCCCCACCCACGAGCGGCTGATGCAGGTTTCTCAACAAGCTTTTGGCTGGATTGACTTTCTTCCCGCTCGATTAACTGCGTTTGGCTTTGCTGTGGTGGGCAACTTTGAAGAATCCATCACAGGTTGGCGACGTGACGCCTCGCTGTGGCGTCATCCCAATGAAGGTACCATTTTGGCGGCAGCCTCGGGGGCCATTGGCGTGCGCTTAGGGGGCTCGGCCCCACCTGCGCTGACTCCTGATCTCAGTAACACTTTTGAAAGCGGTCGCCCTGATCTCGCTGATGCAGCAGGCTCTACAGCAGGCGCGCCCCCCGCATTGGGCCACCTGCGCAGCATCGTGGGTTTGGTTTGGCGATCTGTGATCTTGTGGATGCTGCTGCTGGCATTGCTTTCAGTGGCCAACTTGGTGGGCTGAGTGGCTGAGTGAGGCAGTGTGCGCTATCCTGCGCCTATCCATCCTGAAGATAGATAAAAAATCACCACCGAGCTTGAGACATCTCGCTCCACAGCTCCCCGTAGATGCGGTAACGCGTGGGCGTGATGTTGCCTCGCTCTAAAGCCGCACGCACCCCGCAAGCAGGCTCGTGCTGGTGAGTGCAGTTGTAAAACTTGCACGTCACAATGTGGGGCGCGAAGTCGGGCATCAAGCGGGCCAATTGTTCAGCCTTGATTTGGCGCAGTCCAAACTCCTGAAAGCCTGGTGAGTCCAGCAAGGCGGTTTGGCGTTGCGTATCAAGCCAATGCCACTGGGTGTGGGTGGTGGTGTGGCGCCCCGCCTGCAAGGCCTGAGAGATCTCGCCCACAGCCACTCGGGCCATGGGCGCCATCAGGTTAACTAGGGTGCTTTTGCCTGCACCACTGGGGCCTAACACCAAACTGGCTTTGCCGCTGACGTGCGCTTCGAGCAGCGCCAGTGCTGCCTGTGGGGCGGTCTTTAAGGCCAGTTCAAGCACGCGATAGCCCATGCCCACATAAGGCGCTAAGCGATCACGTGCATTTTTGATTTCAGGCAAGTCGGTCTTGTTGAGCACGATGTGGGCAGTGATCTGGGCGTGCTCAGCAGCAATCAAGGCCCGCGTCAGCTGTGATTCACTGAATACCGGCAGGCTGGCAACCATCACCAAGACCTGGTCAAGGTTGGCAGCAAAGGCCTTGGTTTTATGCGCATCTTGACGAAACAGCAAATTGCGCCTGGGCTCTATGCGCTCGATCACACCTTCATCACTTTGCGTGTCGGTCGCCATCCAGCGCACACGGTCACCGACTACGCAATCGCTTTTCTTGCCCCGCGGCGTGCAGGTGATTCGCCGCCCTTGCGATGTTTCGATCAGGTAGTTTCGGCCAAAGCCTGCGACCACCAGACCCAAATCGAGGGCGCCAAACTCGCTCATGGCAGCTGAGGTTGGGTTGAGGTCGAGCCCCCTGAGATCAGTGCGTTCACCTTCGAAGCACAGATTAAATCGTTCATCGAGACCCCACCGACCGAGTGCGTGTCAAAGCGTATCACACAGCGCTGGTAGGTGAGGGTCAAGGTTGGGTGATGGTCTTCTTGATGGCAGATGTGCGCCACCTCATTCACAAAAGCCATGGTCTCGTGAAAATTTTTAAACTCAACGCTGCGCTCAATGGCACCCTGTGCCCATTGCCACCCATCGATTTCGCTGAATTGGGCCAGGCACTCCCTAAATTGCGCCTCGCTCATGGCAGGAATGCCTTGCAAGGGTTGGCAATGCTGGGACAGTAATGAGGTCAGGGGCATGGGGGGCGGCAATCCTGGCAAAGGGTGAAGATTGATCTTACTGGAGGCCTGCGTTTGCAAGTGCTGCCATGCGTTCTCTGGCGGGAGGGTGAGAGTAGTAAAAGCGTGCAAACAATGGGTCAGGGGTGAGGGTAGATGCGTTGTCTTTGCACAGCTTGAGCAGTGCCGAACGCAGGTCTGCTGAGTTGGTCTGGGCGCACGCATAGGCATCGGCCTCAAACTCGTCTCGGCGTGACCATTGTGCCCATAAAGGGGCCACAAAATAGCTCACCATAGGCAGGTTCAGCATGAGCAACAACAATGCCAACGCGTGATTGGGTGTGGACATGGAGGGTTGTACACCCAAGCCTTGATAAAACCAGGACTGCGCGGCTAGCCAGCCCACCCCAGCCAGCGTTGCAAAGCTCAATGCAAACAGCCCTAACATGCGTTTGAGCGCGTGGCGATGCTTAAAGTGACCCAGCTCGTGGGCAAGCACGGCTTCAATTTCAGCCGGGGTGAGCTTGTGCAATAGGGTGTCAAAAAAAACGACCCGTTTGGCGGCGCCCAACCCCGTGAAATAAGCATTACCATGGGCCGATCGTTTGCTCCCGTCCATCACAAAAAGCCCACGGGTGCTGAAGCCGCAGCGCATCATGAGCGCGTTCACTCGGGTTCGCACCGACTCATCTTTAAGCGGCTCAAATCGATTGAATAAAGGGGCGATGAATAGCGGGTAAATCAGCATCATTAACACACCAAACGCCACCCAAGTGCCCCAGGCCCACAGCCACCACAGCGAGCCGGTGACCGACATCAGCCACAGCACCAAAGCCGCCAAGGGCAGACCCAGCACAACAGCCACCCCTGCGCCCTTGAGTGTATCTGCGAGCAGCAAGCGCCAAGTCATGCGGTTGAATCCAAAACGCTGTTCAAGCCAAAACGTTTGATAGAGCTCAATGGGGGCTTCGAGCACACTGCTGATCACTACAAAGCTGGCCAGCAATGCTAATTGATAGCCCATCAATCCCCAGCTGGGCACCAGGGCCTCATGCAACCAAGTGTTGAGAGCATCAAGGCCACCCAGCAGCGTCCAACCCACCAGCACCGCAGCCCCCCAGGCGCTGGAGAGCATGTCCAGCCGGGCTTTGGCGATGGTGTAGTTGGCGGCTTTTTGATGGGCGCTCAAATGAACGCTGCTGGCAAACTCAGCGGGTACGATGTCGCGGTGCCTTGCCACATGTCGTATTTGCCGACTGGCCAGGCCCAATTTGAGCATCAGCAATGCGCACAAGGCTGCGGCAAACAACAGGTTGAAGGTGAATGGGTTCATGGTCGGGGCCCCCAGGGCTGGTGGTCAAAGTTATCTTGCATTCGGCATCCCGCCGATGTGGCGTTGAGCGGCTTTGCGCACGCGCGCCATCTCTTGATGGATCTTCTGGTTGAATGGGCATAACAGCAACAGCCCATATTTTGAATGACGAATCGTTAGATCATAGGCCCTGAGCGGCTGCGAGAATGCAAGGCTTTACAGTTCTCATCCTTTTGAGGGCGTTCGTGATCTCACTGCATAGGCCCACTGTATGACTTCAACCCTTCTGAGCAAGAGCGACAACAACCTGGTCTGGATTGACCTTGAAATGACGGGTCTATACCCCGATACCGACCGTATCATCGAAATCGCTGTCGTTGTCACTGACCCTCAGCTCACGGTGCGTATTGAAGGCCCTGTGATTGCCGTGCATCAGTCCGATGCCACGTTAGACGCCATGGATGCCTGGAACAAGGGAACCCATGGCCGCAGCGGCCTCATCGAGCGCGTGAAAGCCTCCGTCACGGATGAGGTTACAGCCGAGGCCCAAGTGCTTTCGTTTTTGCAAACCTATGTGCCTTTAGGCAAGTCTCCCATGTGCGGCAACACCATTTGCCAAGACCGCCGCTTTCTAGCGCGCACGATGCCCAAGTTAGAGTCGTTTTTTCACTATCGCAACCTTGACGTCAGCACCCTCAAAGAACTGGCCAAACGCTGGAAGCCTGAGATTTTGAGCGGCTTCAAAAAAGCTCAAGCGCACACAGCCCTGGCAGATATTCGAGAGTCCATCGACGAGTTGGTTTATTACCGAACACATCTCTTAGCCGTTTGAGTTTGGCCGATTCAGCCTGAGCATACCAATGTCAGCACTCCAATCCCTCGTCACGTTGGCTGACATTCAAGCGGCTCAGCAGCGCCTGAAGGGGCATGTCGAAAATACACCTTGTCTGCATTCGCGCACTTTGTCTCAACTCACTGGGTGTGAGGTTTACCTGAAGTTTGAAAACCATCAGTTCACGTCTTCATTCAAAGAGCGTGGTGCTTTGAACAAGTTGGCTCAACTTACCCAGGCCGAGCGCTTTCAAGGAGTGTTGGCCGTTTCTGCGGGCAATCATGCCCAGGGGGTGGCCTATCACGCGCAGCGGTTGGGCATTCCAGCCACCATCGTGATGCCTCGATTTGCCACGCCCGTGAAAGTGGCCAACACGCGCAGCTTCGGTGCCAAGGTGGTGTTGCAAGGCGATACGTTTGATGATGCGCGTGCACACGGCTTGGCCTTGGCCGAATCCAGTGGCTTGACGCTGCTTCACCCTTTTGATGATTTGGCGATCATTGCCGGACAAGGCACGATTGGGCTTGAAATGCTGGAGCAGCAACCCCAGATCGATACGCTGGTCGTGGCAGTGGGGGGCGGCGGCTTGATCAGCGGCATAGCTTGTGCCGCCCGCAGCCTATCATCCAACGTTGAGATTGTCGGTGTTCAAACCGAGCGTTTTCCGGGCGCTTGGAATGTTTTCTACGCGCAGCAACAACCTACGGGCCCGGCGACAGTGGCCGATGGTATCGGGGTTAAAACGCCAGGCACCAAGACCTTAGCCATCATCAAGCAGCATGTCAAAGACCTGTTGCTGGTCAGCGAGGACGATATCGAGCTGGCCATTTTGATGCTGCTCGAAATAGAAAAAACGGTGGTCGAGGGGGCTGGCGCAGTGGGGCTGGCTGCTTTGCTCAAGCATCCTCAACACTTTGCAGGCCGACATGTTGGATTGGTTTTGTGCGGCGGCAATATCGAG
>JANMEO010000238.1:0-10114 GCA_031376995.1 Burkholderiales bacterium | reverse complement strand
TGATGCTCTACGGCGCGATCACGGCGTGGCGCACGCCGGTCGACGTGTTCCCCGACCTCAACAAGCCTTTGATTACCGTGCTCACCGAGGCCGGGGGCATGGCGCCAGAAGAGGTGGAGCAGCTCGTCACCTTCCCACTGGAAACCGCGCTCAACGGCATGTCAGGCGTGACCCGTGTGCGCAGCACCTCGGGCGTGGGTTTGTCGCTGGTCTACGTCGAGTTCGATTGGGGCACCGACATCTACCGCAACCGCCAGTTGGTGGCCGAGCGGCTGGCCATCGTGCGCGAGCGGATGCCGAGCAACATCACGCCAGTGATGGGCCCGGTGTCGTCCATCATGGGCGAGGTGATGCTGGTGGCTTTGCCCTTGGTGTCGGCCGACGTGGCTGGCGACGGCAAATCACCAGCGGCAACGCCCATGCAGGCCCGCGAATACGCCGACTTCGTGCTGCGCCCGCGACTGCTGTCGATCCCCGGCGTGTCGCAAGTCATTCCCATCGGCGGCGAGGTGCGTACCTTGCGCGTGGCCCCAGACACCGCGCGGCTCGCGCAGTTTGGCGTCTCGCTCACACAGGTAGAGCAAGCACTGAAGGGCTACGCTGGCAATGCCGGTGGCGGCTTCATTGACCTCAACAGCCGCGAGTATTTGATCCGTCACCTGGGCCGCAGTAACCGCGCCGAGGACCTCGCTGGCATTGCCGTGGCTTGGAAAGAAGGCCGTGCGATCCTGCTGGAGCAGGTGGCCAACGTCTCCTTCGCAGCCGGCTTAAAGCGGGGCGATGCCGGCTACAACGGCCTACCGGCGGTGGTGGTCAGCGTACAGAAGCAGCCCGAAGCCGATACCGTGAAGCTCACGGCCCAGATTGAGTTGGCGTTGGCCGAACTCCAAAAGGGCCTGCCCCCGGGCTTGGCTGAGCCGCGGGTGTTGTTCCGCCAGGCAGACTTTATTAAAGCCTCGATCGGCAACGTGGCCGAGGCGCTGCGTGACGGCGCGATCATGGTCGCTATCGTGCTGTTCGCTTTTTTGCTGTCGGTGCGCACGACGGTGATCTCGCTGGTAGCCATTCCGCTATCGCTGGCGGTCACGGCGCTGGTGTTCCAGTGGCTGGGGCAGTCGATCAACGTGATGACCTTGGGCGGCCTGGCCATTGCGATTGGCGAGCTGGTGGACGACGCGGTGGTGGACGTGGAAAACATCCTGCGCCGACTCAAACACAACCGCGCCGCTGGCAACCCGGTGCCGCTGCTGGAGGTCGTGCGCCGCGCCAGCGTCGAGGTGCGCTCGGGCATCGTGTATGCCACTGTCATCGTGGTGCTGGTGTTTGTGCCGCTGTTTGCGCTGCCAGGCATCGAGGGGCGGCTGTTCTCGCCGCTGGGCATCGCCTACATTGTCTCCATTTTGGCTTCGATGGGGGTGTCAATGACGGTCACGCCGGTCATGTGCTACTACCTGCTGCCGACCATGAAACGCATGGACCCTGGCGACAGCCCGCTGGTCGGGTGGCTCAAGCGCCAGGACAGCAAGCTGCTGAACTGGTCGTTCAGCCGCGCGAAGCTCTTGATCGGCCTGGCTGTGCTGGCGGTGGCTGCAGCTGCCGCTACGTTGCCGCTGTTCCAGCGCACCTTCTTGCCGGCCTTCAACGAGGGCTCTCTGGTGCTGGGTCTGGTGATGCAGCCGGGCACTTCGCTGGCAGAGTCCAACCGCATCGGCGCGGTTGCCGAAACGCTGATCCGCCAGGTGCCCGAGGTCACGCACGTCGGCCGCCGTACGGGCCGCGCCGAACTCGATGAGCATGCCGAAGGCGTGCATTCGACCGAGATCGACGTCGATTTAAAGCGCGGCGACCGCGACCGCGAAACCATCATGGCCGACATCCGCGAGCGGCTGTCCACGTTGCCCGCGCAAACCACCATCGGCCAGCCTATCAGCCATCGGTTGGACCATTTGCTGTCGGGCGTGCGCGCGCAGATCGCCATCAAGATTTTTGGCGACGACACCGACACGCTTCGCGGCCTGGCCGAACAGCTGCGCGCAAAGCTGGCAGCGGTGCCTGGGCTGGTTGACCTCACCGTCGAGAAGCAGGTGCTGATTCCACAGATTACCGTGCGTCTGGATCACCGTAAGGCGGCGCAGATGGGGCTGACTCCGGGCGAGGCGATCCGCGTGCTGCAAGCCTTGACCGAAGGTGCGCACGGTGCCGACATCGTCGACGGCCCGCGCCGCTACGAACTGGTGCTGCGCCTGCCCGACCAGCAGCGCGGCCCGCAAGACCTGGCGCGCACGCTGATCGACACGCCGGCTGGGCGCATCCCCGTGTCGAGCATCGCCACGGTGGAGGAGACCGATGGCCCGAACCAGATCGGCCGCGAGAATGGGCGCCGCCGCATCATCGTTTATGCCAACACCGATGGCGGTGACATGGGGCGGGTCATCAAAGACATCCGCCAGATCATGGCCGGCACGCCGCTGCCGAGCGGCAATTTCTTCAGCCTTGAAGGGCAGTTCCAGGCTCAGGAGCAGGCCACTCGCCTGATTGCGGGCCTGTCGATGGTGTCGCTGACGATGATGTTTCTGGTGCTCTACTCGCGTTACCAGTCGGTCGTGCTGGCCGGCATCATCATGGCGAACATTCCGCTGGCGCTGATCGGGTCGGTGGTGGCGATGTGGATCGCGGGCGTGAGTTTGTCGGTGGCGTCGATGGTGGGCTTCATCACCTTGGCGGGCATCGCCACCCGCAACGGCATCTTGAAGATCAGCCATTACATCAACCTTTGCAAGTTCGAGGGCGACACCTTCTCGCAATCGATGATCGTGCGCGGCTCGCTAGAGCGACTAACGCCGGTGCTGATGACGGCACTGGTGGCCGCCTTCGCCCTAACGCCTTTGTTGCTGGCCGCGGACGCCCCGGGCAAGGAGATCCTGCATCCGGTGGCGGTAGTGATCTTCGGCGGGCTGATCAGCTCCACATTGCTCGATACTTTGCTCACGCCGGTGCTATTCTGGCTGTTCGGCAAAAAAGCGACCGAGCGGCTGATTCATACTGCACCCGATGCAGCGCTTGATGCAGCCAGTGCCCAGGAAGCTTATTGATACCCAGCTGCGCCGCCTGTATCAGTGCGCTGCAAGCTCTCAGGAGAAGAAAACAATGATGAAGAAACTATTGACGGTGCTGGTCCTGGCCCTGTCGTTCAACACAGCGATGGCCCACGGTGGTGCCCAGGCCAAGCATGGCGGTACCGTGGCCACGGCCAGCGACCTGGGCTTTGAACTGGTCAGCACGCCAGAGGGCGCTGTGATCTACGTCGAAGACCATGGCAAGCCCATGACCCCCACCGGCCTCAAAGGCAAGCTCACCGTGCTCAACGGTGCAGAAAAGTCGGAGGCCGATCTGGTGGTGGCAGGCGACAAGCTCGAAGCCAAGGGGATCAAGCTGGCCAAGGGCTCCAAGGTGGTTGCCGCGCTGGTGACCTCAGCCGCCAAGGTGATCACGCTTCGTTTCACCGTCAAGTAAGTTGACCCCGTCTGGCCGGTCACTGCCTGCCCTTCGGGGCGGGCTGCTCGCCTTGTTGGCCGCGGCGCTGTTTGGCGTCAGTACGCCGCTGGTGCAGCAGCTCGGACTTGGCGTGGGTATGTTCACGACGGCAGCTTTGCTGTACGGTGGCGCGGCGGTTGTCGGGCTGCTGTCACGCCAGCGCATCGACCAGGAGGCCCGGTTGGTGCGCGGCGATTTGCCGCGCCTGCTGGCGATGGCCGGGTTCGGCGCTGTTGTCGGCCCGGTGGCACTGGCCTGGGGCTTGCAGAATACCAGCGGCACCAGCGCCTCGTTGATGCTGACGCTGGAGGCGCTGTTCACCGCGGTGCTGGCCTGGCGGCTGTACCGAGAGACGATGGACGGCCGCGTCTGGACGGCAATGGCCTTTTTACTGGCGGGTGGCATGGTGCTGGTGGTCGACCAGGGGCGAACCGGTGGCGCCCAGCTATGGGGCCTGCTGGCAGTGCTGCTGGCCACCGCCGCCTGGGGTGTGGACAACACGCTGTCGCGCGCACTGGCTGAACGCGACCCGGGGCAGGTGGTGATGGCCAAGTCGGTGTTGGGAGTCATGGCAACGTTGTTGTTGGCCGTGCTGTTCAACGAACCGTTGCCCTCGTGGGTCACCGCTTTGGCCTTATTCGCCGTTGGGGCCACGGGTTATGGCCTGAGCCTGCGTTTTTACCTGCTGGCCCAGCGCGCCTTCGGCGCCGCACGCACAGGTTCAGTTTTTGCCTTTGCACCCTTCATCGGCGCTGCGTTTGCGGTAGTTCTGGGGGATCGGTCCGCCAGTGGGTGGATGGCGCTGGGCAGTGCGCTGATGCTGGCCGGCGTGCTGCTTCACTTGGCAGAAGCGCATAACCACGAGCACACGCATGAAGCGCTGGAACACGAGCATGCGCACCGTCACGACGACGGGCATCACGACCATCTGCACGATCCCATGCCTGCTGGCGAGCACAGCCACCCCCACCGGCATGAGCCAAAGCGGCATTCGCATGCCCATGTGCCCGATGTGCACCATGCTCACCGCCACTGACGTGATGCCCAGGGCAGGGCTGCGGTCTCAAGTTTGCCAGGGGAACATCGGGGTCACGGGAGTATCGAAGCCGCTCGATGGGGGCAAGGTTGGCGCGGCTCGGCAGCAGGTCTTATCTCGTGCCGTGGGGGGGCAAGCATTGGCTATGAAGACTCCTCCCGCTAGGCCAAGGCTCTATACCCATCGGAACTGAAGATGCTGGGTTGATGGGTCGTTTGGGGAATGGGGGTGCAAGGCGTCCATCCCATTGCAAATCGCACCCGCAGCATTTCTGCCCCAGTTAATCCGTTGACTTACAGTAGCCCGCATTGGCACCCGTACAGTCGGCGTGCCGGGGATGAACTCATCCCCCAATCGTCAAAACAGATGCGTGCGCATCGTTTAGGGGCCGCAGTCTGGCCAGCATCGACAAAAAAGAGGCAGTCAGCCGCAGTGCGGCTCGGCGCTCGTGGTGATCGAAATGATCTTCATTGAAACCCGCAACCAGTTGAGAGCCGCAAATCCTTGGGCCATCTTTGCCATGTTCGCCAACGCACCGACCGCCGCGGCGCATGCACCGAAGATCGCGCTGCGGACTGTGCCGCTGCGGACCCCACTCGAGGTACGTTGCGTTGGACCCGTTTATGGACGTGGTTCAAATCAGGGTAACAGTTTGAGGACAGCTCAGGATAATTCCTTGGCAGTCCTCAAGCTGAAACCACGGTATGGACCGTGACCGCATGTGTTACCCGAAAACAGCACTTTTTGCACCAGGCCGCATAAACACACACCCACCTCAAAAGGTAAATCCTATGCCACGTATTGCCGCTCTCAACCCTAGCGACGCCCCCGCACAAAGCCAGCCGCTGCTGGCAGCCGTGAAGTCCAAGCTCGGCATGGTGCCTAACATGTTCAAAACGTTATCCCATTCCCCGGCAGTACTTCAGTTTTACTTAAGCGGCAGTGAGGCCCTGGCTGGAACCCGCATTTCTGCCGCCTTGCGCGAGCAGATTGCACTGGCCACTGCCGGTGAAAACGAGTGCAACTACTGTGCATCTGCTCACACCCTCATGGGCAAGGGCGCAGGCCTGGCGGCCCATGAGATGGCGGATAACCTGCGGGGCAACTCCAGCGACACAAAAACAAAAATCGCCCTCACCTTTGCCAAGGCCTTGGTTGCAGGGCGCGGACATGTTTCCGACACCGAACTAGCCCGTGTGCGTGAAGCCGGTTACAGCCACGCCGAAATCACCGAAATTGTGGCGACGGTAGCCATCAACATCTTTACCAACTACTTCAACCATGTTGCCGATACCGACGTGGACTTCCCGTCGGTCAACGCTACGGCGCTTGAAGCGGTCTGATCGGCGTGGTTCAAAAAGTGCTGTTTTCAGGTAACACAGGCTCGACCAGGCCTCCCTCTGAAATTCGAGATTTTTCGATCGTTGTGAAAGCTTAGCGGCAGGCCTGTTCACCTGCGCTGGCTTAGCTGCGCTGAGGTGATGACGCAGCATGAGGTGACACTTCAAAAACTGACTGAACCTACCCCAAAACAGGTCACATAAGCCGTCACATTGTCTAAGCTCCACAAACCATGACTGGGGTGAGATTGAAAATCCGAAATGGAAAAATTCTGCTGGGATTACAACCCCGAACTGCCTTCAAACTGTTACCCCGGTTGAAGCACGCCCAAGAAACTACCGCTATGCCGAGGCAGCATGAGATAGGGCATCAGTTTGAATCCCACCCCATCAACCCAGCATCTTCAGTTCCGATGGGTATATTCTCAGCTTCACCTCGTCGGCGCTCGACGTTCTCAGCATGACCGCAGTGCAACCGTCCGCATCCGGCCTCGGCCTGCAGGCCGCAGACAGCAGCACGCTCGCTGGCAGTGCCGCCGCGTCCTTTGTGCCCAATATCAATGGTTTTCGCGGCGTGTGCGTGCTGATGGTTTTTTTGCACCATGTCGCCAATTCAGGCCTGCCGCCCAAGGCCGACACAGCCTCGGTCTGGCAGACCGGGCTGTACCAAACCTTCATGAGCTTGGGCTACGGAGTCGAGCTGTTTTTCATGATCAGCGGCTACGTGATCGTGCTCAGCCTGCGTCACCACGCTAGCATCGGCGCTTTCCTGAAAGATCGGGTGCTGCGCATCTTCCCGGTTTGGGTGCCATTGATGCTCGCCCTGGCGCTGGTTGGCACGCTGGGGAGCTGGCGCGTGTTTGCGCACACCGACTCGTTGCAGTGGCTTGGCGTCGTCGCCAGCAACCTGCTGTTGCTTCCGCCGTTGCTGCCCTTGCCAGCGGCCCACCCGGCCTCGTGGTCCCTGAGCTACGAGTGGGTTTTTTACCTGACCGCCGCCGCCGGCGCAGCCCTATGCCGCCGGCCTCTGCAGGCCCCAAAGCCGCAGCGTGCTGGCGTGCTGCTACTTTGGGGCCTGGCCACCGCGCTGCTGCTGGCGTGTTTCCCGCGCAGCCTGTTTTTCCTGCCCGGTGTGCTGGTGGCGCTGCAGCCAGCGCTGGCGCAGCGCCTGGCCCGCAGTGCGCGGCTGGCACCGCTGAGCTTGGCGGTGCTGTTGTATGCCTGGTATGCCACGGGCATATTCCCTGCCGATTACGGCAGGCCGCTGTGGCACGTGATCGCTGATGGCCATGCGCTGGGCGTGAGCATCGCTGCTGGCCGGCACCCACCTGTTTGCCTGCGTGGCCAGCATCGATGCGCCTGGCCTCGGCCTGCTGCGCCAGCGCGCGCTGCAGGCGCTGGGTACCGTCAGCTACAGCTTTTATCTGCTTCATCCGATGGTGATGTTCGCCGTGAAAAAGTGGGTCACTGCATTGATGCCTGCGGTACACGGTAGCTGGGCGGCGACCGCCTGCTTTGCCATCGGCTCGGCGCTGCTGGCGCTGCCTTTGGCCTGGATGTCGTGGCGGTGGCTGGAGCAGGGGCTGGCGCGCTGGCTGAGGGCGCGCTGGCCAGTCGGCATTGCAGCCCGGCTGACAGGCAGTGTCGACGAAAGTAAATGTGGAACATGTCGAAGAACGAATAATCTGCAAATTTGAACGATTGTTCGGCTATCCGGTACCCTGGCGCTAAGCCAAGCGCAGCAAGCGGTTCTGTCGCACGCGAAGGGAAGTAAATCATTGAGCTTTGGCGGCACCCTGCAGGGCGATGTTGAGATGGCCGGAGTCGAGCTGCTGGAGTGTGCCAAAAGCGTCGGCCTGGATAGTCGAACCTATGTTCATGGTGTATACCCATAGGAACTGAAGATGCCGGGTCGCTGGGCCGTTCGGGAAACGGGTCTGCAGCGTTGCAAATGCTCGCAATACCAAATGGTATTGCTGCGCTTTGCGCCTCGCACCCTCGCAGCCCAAACGACCCAGGGACACCGCATCTTCAGTTCCGAGGGGTATAGCGGGCGTTTTTTGGGTCAACGACCAGAGCGCTGGGGTGTTGCTAACCCAACGAATGACCTCAGTCTCACCAAGCGTTGGGTGCATCACCGTACCCGGTTTGGAGCCTTCTGCCCCTTCCTTTTGTCTTGCAATCCGGCACTTTTTTCTCTTTCTCGACACACTTTCCACTCAGCAACTGTTTGACCCCCCCGCGTGGCAATGACTTTGGCCGCATGCGCCGCATTCCTGCGAAGAATAAAACGCCGGTACTTCGGTGACTAACTTTCCCTCTGTGCGGGGTACTGGCTAAAATTTGAGCCTGAATCTCCGACCTGTGAACGGATGGAGCAACGCCCTTGGCCCTGCGTCTTTTAGCTTCCTTGCCTGGGGCGAATGATTGCTTTAATAATAGGCCTTCGCTGTCTTGATAGGGATGCAAGCCCATCGGAGCTAACAATGGGCCTGTGCCCCCACATCAAGCCTGAACTTTTTTGCACAGGGGCATGCATGCGCCATCATCAAAGCGACCCTGCGGTCGAGCTGTCTGAGATACAAGCTGCGACTCAACGGGGCTTGTATCACCCCAGCCACGAGCACGATGCTTGTGGCGTGGGCTTTGTCGCGCACATCAAAGGCACCCGAGCGCACCATATCGTGACTCAGGGCTTGAAAATTTTAGAAAACCTCAACCACCGTGGCGCTGTCGGAGCTGACAAGCTCATGGGCGATGGGGCCGGGATTTTGATTCAAATCCCCCATGAGTATTACCGTGCCGACATGGGGCGTCAGGGCATAGATTTGCCGCCCCCGGGGGAATACGGCGTCGGTATGATTTTTTTGCCCAAAGAGCACGCCTCGCGTCTGGCTTGCGAGCAAGAGCTCGAGCGTGCTGTCAAAGCCCAGGGCCAAGTGTTGCTGGGCTGGCGCGACGTGCCGGTGGATGAAAGCATGCCCATGTCGGCCACCGTGCGTCAAAGAGAGCCGATTATTCGGCAAATTTTTATTGGCCGTGGCCCAGATGTGATCGTTCCAGATGCCCTCGAGCGCAAGCTCTACGTGATTCGCAAGACAGCGTCTAGCGCTATTCAAGCTCTGCAACTCACCCACAGCCGCGAGTATTACGTGCCCAGCATGAGCTGTCGCACCGTGATTTACAAAGGCTTGCTTTTGGCTGACCAGGTCAGCACCTATTACAAAGATCTCAGAGACCCGCGTGTTGTCTCGGCATTGGCTTTGGTGCATCAGCGTTTTTCCACCAACACGTTTCCTGAATGGCCCTTGGCGCACCCCTATCGCATGGTGGCGCACAACGGTGAGATCAACACCATCAAGGGCAATTTCAACTGGATGCGTGCACGCGAGGGGGTGATGCGGTCTCCGGTGCTGGGGGATGATTTGCGCAAGCTCTATCCCATCACCTTTGAGGGCCAAAGCGATACCGCCACGTTTGATAACGCGCTCGAGCTGCTCACCATGAGCGGCTATTCACTGGCACATGCCGCGATGATGATGATCCCAGAAGCGTGGGAGCAGCATGCCAACATGGACGCCCGCCAGCGGGCTTTTTATGAATATCACGCGGCCATGATGGAGCCCTGGGACGGCCCCGCAGCAATGGTCTTCACTGATGGTCGTCAAATCGGTGCCACCCTGGATCGCAATGGCCTGCGGCCCGCGCGCTACCTCATCACTGATGACAACTTGGTGGTCATGGCCTCAGAGTCAGGGGTGTTGCCCATCGCTGAAAGCCGCATCGTCAAGAAGTGGCGCCTTCAGCCTGGCAAAATGTTTTTAATCGATCTTGATCAAGGCCGCATCATTGATGATGAAGAGCTCAAGCGCCAAGTTGCATCAGCCCAGCCCTATCGGCAATGGATTGAGAGTGTGCGAGTCAAGCTAGACCACGTGCCTGAGCCCGACTCACAAAGTTTGCCGCCTTTTGCCGCCGGCTTGCTCGATCGCCAACAAGCCTTTGGTGCCACCCAAGAAGATCTCAAGTTTTTGCTGGTTCCCATGGCCTTGACAGCCGAGGAGGCTATTGGCTCGATGGGCAACGACTCTCCCTTGGCCGTTCTGTCTGACAAAAACAAACTGCTCTACAACTACTTCAAGCAGTTGTTTGCCCAAGTCACTAACCCCCCTATCGACCCGATTCGCGAAAATATTGTGATGTC
>JANMEO010000230.1:0-2302 GCA_031376995.1 Burkholderiales bacterium | reverse complement strand
CGGCGGCGCACTACACCTGCGGCGGTGTGGTGACTGACTTGCAGGGCCGCACCGACGTCTCGGGTCTTTATGCGGTGGGTGAAACCACCTATACCGGTTTGCATGGTGCCAACCGATTGGCCAGTAATTCTTTGCTGGAGTGCGTGGTGCTGGGGCGCAGTTGTGCCAACTTTATTTTAGAGGCTGAGCCCGTCGCCTTGCCGGAGTTGCCCGACTGGGATGAGAGCCAAGTTGAAAATGCCGATGAGCAGGTTGTGATTGCCCACAATTGGGACGAACTGCGCCTGCTGATGTGGAACTATGTTGGCATCGTGCGCACCACCAAACGCCTAGAGCGCGCACTGCACCGCATCAAGTTGTTGCGCGGCGAGATCGACGACTACTATGCCAACTTTCGCGTCAATCGCGATTTGCTCGAGCTACGCAACCTGGTCGATTGTGCAGAGCTGATTGTGCATTCAGCCCTCATGCGCCACGAAAGCCGGGGGCTGCACTACAGCCGTGATTTTCCGTTGACGCTGCCCGTGAGCTTCCCCACTGTGTTGGTGCGGGGTGTGCGCCGACGTAAAAAACCCAAGGTCTTCAGCCTGAGTGCTTGAACCTAGAAACGGCAGTTGAACGTGCCCGAGTGAGCCGCGCTGTGGGCGTCTGGCGGCGTTGCTCCTCCTTGTGGGCATGAAGCCCACCGCGTCGTCGCGCCTTGCCAAACACCCACATCGCAGCCCACTCGGGCACGTTCAACTGCCGTTTCTAGGGTTACTTATCCTTGCACTCTGTGCAACACCCTCATCGAATAGTCGACAGCCTGCACATGCTTGGTGAGGCGGCCCAATGAGATCCGGTTCACGCCGGTGGCAGCGATTTCGCGCAGTTGCTCAAGTTGGACATTGCCCGACACTTCCAGCAGCGCCCGATCTTGATTGAGGGTCACGGCTTGACGCATTTGAGGCAAGTCAAAGTTGTCCAGCAACACGCTGCGCGCGCCACTATCGAGGGCTTGGGCCAATTGAGATAAATTTTCGACTTCAATCTGAACGCTAACCCCTGCATTCAATGCTTGGGCCTGAGCCAAAACCTCAGCGATGCCCCCAGCGGCGGTAATGTGGTTTTCTTTGATCAAAATGCCGTCCCATAAGGCCATGCGTTGGTTGTGCCCCCCACCCACCCGAATGGCGTATTTTTGTGCTTGTCGCAGACCGGGCAAGGTTTTGCGGGTGTCGAGCACCCGGCAGCCCTCAGGTCGCGGTGAGGCCCCCTCAATGGCTTGCACATGGCGCCGTGTGGTGGTGGCCACGCCCGACAACAACTGCAAAAAATTCAAGGCCGGTCGCTCTGCCGAGAGCAAGGCTCGGGCCAAGGCTTGAATCTGGCACACCACTGTGCCGGCCACCATGTCGGCCCCCTCAACCACTTGCCAATCGATCTGTGCTTGGGCGTCTAAGGCTTGAAAACACGCTTCAAACCAAGCTTGTCCACACAAGACCGCATCTTCTCGCACCACCACGTGGGCTTGAATTTTTTGCTGGGCTGGCACCAGTTCGGCGGTCCAATCCCTGGCGCCGATGTCCTCGCTCAGGGCATCTCGTACATTGCGTGCACGCGCGGCCATCAGGGTTTCGTTGGTACCTAAGACGTTCATGATCAGGCGGCCCCCAGGTGGGGGGTCCAGCCTGCTGAAGTGGTGCTGCTGGGGTTGTTTTTCACAAAGTTGAGCATTCGGTCGATGCAACGAAATGCCGTTTGCTGAATCTGCGCATCCAGCACCACCTCGCCGTGGTTTTGTTGCAAGCAGTCGATCACCCCTTGCAAGGCATTCATGGCCATCCAGGGGCAGTGGGCACAGCTTTTGCAGCTGGCACTTTGGCCCGCTGTGGGGGCCTCGATCAGAGTTTTGTGGGGTGCGAGCTGGCGCATGCGGTGCAAAATGCCGTTGTCCGTGGCCACGATGAACATGGGTGCGGGCAGGCTTTGAACCGCCTGCAGCAGCTGCGATGTTGAGCCCACTAAATCAGCCAGCGCCACGACGGCCTGCGGCGACTCGGGGTGCACCAACACTTTGGCTTCAGGGTGCTGTTCTTTCAGTAAAGCCAGTTCCAGGCCCTTGAATTCATCATGCACGATGCACGCGCCATTCCACATCAGCAGGTCGGCGCCTGTTTGCTCTTGAATGTAGCGGCCCAAATGGCGGTCTGGCGCCCAGATTATTTTTTGACCCTGAGCGTGCAAGTGCCGCACGATCGCCAAAGCGCAACTGCTGGTCACCATCCAGTCGGCGCGCGCTTTGACGGCCGCGCTGGTGTTG
>JANMEO010000208.1:0-25222 GCA_031376995.1 Burkholderiales bacterium | reverse complement strand
CGGCTCAGCGATCCAGCATCTTTAGTTCCGACGGGTATTTACCCCTTGGAACTGAAGATGCTGGGTTGATGGGTATAGAGTAAGCGCTCAGGTCTTTGAAAGGGTCACCCCTGTTTGCCCTTGATACTTGCCCCCGCGGTCTTTGTAGCTGGTCTCGCACACTTCGTCGCTCTCAAAAAACAGCACTTGGGCACACCCTTCGCCCGCATAAATTTTGGCTGGCAAGGGCGTTGTATTGCTGAATTCGAGCGTGACATAACCCTCCCACTCTGGCTCAAAGGGGGTGACGTTGACAATGATGCCGCAGCGAGCGTAGGTGCTTTTACCCAGGCAAACGGTCAACACATTGCGTGGAATTCGAAAATACTCTAGCGTGCGTGCCAGCGCAAAGCTGTTAGGGGGAATCACGCAAACATCGCTTTGTATGTCGACGAAGCTGCGTTCATCAAAATTTTTGGGATCAACCACAGTGCTGTAGATGTTGGTGAAGACCTTGAATTCAGGCGCACAGCGGATGTCATAGCCATAGCTTGACGTGCCGTAACTGACGATGCGCTGCCCATCACTCGAGGCACGCACTTGCCCTGGCTCAAAGGGCTCGATCATCCCGTGCTGCTGGGCCATGCGGCGAATCCACTTGTCACTTTTGATGGTCATGGCAAACTTACTGCTTAAGTGTTAGATGAAATGGTGATACTGGGAAATTTGGCCGAGTAATCTTTACTCGATTGGGCAATTTTGGCGGCCATTTTTCGAGCAATCTGTTTGTACATGCCAGCAATTTCACCATCTGGCTCACTGATCACCGAAGGAGCCCCACTGTCTGCTTGCTCACGAATAGACAACGCCAGAGGCAACCCCCCGAGATAGTCAACGCCAAAGTCTGCAGCCATCGTCTGCCCCCCATGCGCGCCAAAAATATGCGCCGTGTGGCCACACTGCGGACAGCTGTATACAGCCATATTTTCGATCAGACCCAAGATGGGCACACTGACCTTTTGGAACATTTTGAGACCCTTCTTGGCGTCTAACAAGGCGATATCTTGAGGGGTTGTCACGATCACAGCGCCCGTGAGCGGCACCCGCTGCGACAAAGTCAGCTGGATATCTCCGGTGCCAGGGGGCATGTCAACAATCAAATAGTCCAAGTCATGCCAGCGAGTTTGCCGCAGCAACTGGTCCAACGCCTGAGTTGCCATAGGGCCACGCCAAATCATCGGGTTATCAGCCTCCACCAAAAAACCAATCGACATCACCTGCACGCCGTGGCTGATCAAAGGCTCCATCATCTGGCCATCAAGACTGGCTGGGCGCTGTCCACTCAAGCCCATCATCCAGGGCTGACTGGGGCCATAGATGTCCGCATCAAGCAGGCCCACACCAGCCCCCTCAGCGGTCAAAGCCAAAGCAAGGTTTGCCGCCGTCGTGCTTTTCCCGACCCCACCCTTTCCAGACGCCACAGCCACAATGTTTTTGACCCCTGAGAGCAGCTGCACCCCACGAGGAACGGCATGCGCGACCACCTTGGTTTCGATCTCCACAGCCACCGTCAAGTCAGGCGCCACACGATGGACTGCCTCACTCAAGGCAACCCGCAGACCGGGCCATAAACTGCGGGCCGGATAACCCAGTGAAAGGTGAATCTTTAGCTGCCCGGGGCCACAAGCCGTCCAGCTCAATTGACGGGTAGAGACGAAATCTTGACCCGTGATTGGATCAAGCACCCGCTTGAACGTGTCATGCAACAAAGAGTCAAGCTCAGACATGGTGTGGCCATAAAAATACGAAGAGGCCCGAAGTCTATACCCCTCGGAACTGAAGATGCTGGGTCGATGGGTCGTTTTGAGAATGGAGATGCAAGGCGTAAAGCACAGCGATACCATTTGGTATCGCGAGCATTTACAACGCCATGATTCGCACAGACCCCTAAAATCAAACATCACTGCGCCCCCCACCCCACCCACCATGCCAAACCCCAAGCGTCAGCTTTTTGTCACCACGGCCCTTCCCTACGCCAATGCCCCTTTCCACATTGGGCACATGATGGAATACATCCAGGCTGATATCTGGGTTCGATTTCAACGCATGCGTGGGCACGCCGTGCACTTTGTTTGCGCCGATGATGCGCATGGGGCACCCATCATGATTGCCGCGACCAAAGTGGGCCAAACACCTCAAGAGTTTGTGGCCCATATTTCGGCTGGGCGCAAGCAATATCTAGAAGGCTTTCACATCAGTTTTGACCACTGGCACTCTACCGATGGGCCAGAAAACCATGTTCTGGCCAAAGAGGTCTACCTGGCCTTACGTCAAGAAAATTTGATCAGAACCCAATGGGTTGAACAGTTTTTTGATCCCGTCAAATCAATGTTTTTACCGGATCGGTACATCAAGGGTGAGTGCCCCAAGTGTGCAGCAAAAGACCAGTATGGGGACTCGTGCGAAAACTGTGGCGCGGTATACAGCCCAACTGAATTAAAAAACCCCTACTCCACCTTGACCGGTGCCACTCCTGTTCTCAAAAGCAGCGAGCACTTTTTCTTCAAGCTCAGTGACCCGCGGTGTGTCGAGTTTCTGCAAACCTGGACAAGCACTGGCACCCTGCAGCCTGAGGTGCTCAATAAGATCAAAGAATGGTTCAACACTGATGAACAAGGCCGCACAGGCTTGAATGACTGGGACATCAGCCGTGACGCGCCTTACTTTGGCATTGAGATCCCCGATGCTCCTGGTAAATATTTTTACGTTTGGCTGGATGCCCCAATCGGCTACCTGGCCACGCTGCAATCGCACTTTACCCAAATCGGTCAAGACATGAATGCGTTTCTGGCCGACCCCGCCACAGAACAAATTCACTTTATCGGCAAAGACATTGTGTACTTTCACACTTTGTTCTGGCCCGCCATGCTGAAGTTCAGTGGCCGCAAGGTGCCAGACAAAATTTTTGCGCATGGCTTCATCACCCTGGGAGGTGACAAAATGAGCAAAAGTCGAGGCACTGGCATCTCGCCACTGAAATACCTTGAGCTGGGGCTCGACCCGCAGTGGCTGCGCTATTACCTGGCCGCCAAACTTAACAGCCATGTCGAAGACATCGAGTTCACGCCTGACGACTTTTTGGCCCGAGTGAACAGCGATTTAATTGGCAAATACATCAATATTGCCAGCCGCTCTGGAGGTTTTATCACCAAGCGCTTCGGCGGCCGATTGTCTAGCGATTGCGGGGTCGAGGGGCGCACCCTGCTTGACACTTTGCGCGCCCACCGCCCCACCATCGAAACCCTTTATGAAGCGCGTGAGTTTGGCAAAGCCCAGCGCGAGATTATGTTTTTGGCAGACCGCGTCAATGAGTATGTCGATCAACACAAGCCCTGGGAGCTGGCCAAGCATGCTGACAAAGAAGCTGCACTGCATGATGTGTGCACGGTTTGCCTGGAGGCTTTTCGCCTGTTGACCATCTACCTCAAGCCTGTGTTGCCCACCCTGGCAGCCCAAGTAGAAGCCTTCATGAATTTGCCACCTTTGCGCTTTGATGACACCCAACGAGCCCTGGGGGGGCATGTGATCGCCCCTTACACGCACTTGATGCAACGTGTCGACCCTGACGCTTTGGCTGCGCTGTTGCAACCCGATAGCCCTGCCGCTGCCACACCATCTGTTGAGCCTGGTGGCCAAGCCCTGGAGGCCTCGATTGGCATCGATGATTTTGCCAAAGTCGACCTGCGCATTGCCAAAATTGTAGATTGCTCGCTGGTCGAGGGCTCGAACAAACTGCTGCGCTTAACCCTAGACCTGGGCGAATTGAACGCCAATGGCCAGCCCCGCACCCGCAACGTGTTCAGTGGCATTCAAAGTGCCTACCGACCTTCAGACTTGATCGGCAAGCTGACCGTCATGGTCGCCAACCTGGCGCCCCGAAAAATGAAGTTTGGCATCAGTGAGGGCATGGTCTTAGCGGCCAGTCATGCCAATGACCCAGCGCAATCAGGCCTGTACATTTTGACCCCCTGGCCCGGTGCGCAACCCGGCATGCGGGTCAATTGAAGCCGCACCCGACTCACAAGCCCAGACCCTTCCATGAAAAGAGTCATCAGCCTACGCCAGATACAAGGGGGTATCTCTTATCGCAGGCGGGGTCTAAAATGAGTTACCTCACTTGCCAGGCCCAATGGCCGCCCTCGCCATGCCTTTATTCTGGAAACCTTACAAATCTGATGCCACGCTCTTTATCGAAGAGCTCAAGATCAAGCGTCCCACCCTTGAAGCCGAACAGCGTCAAGGACGTGCGCTGTTATGGGACAAGCAAATTGACCGCACAGCACAGTCAGCACAGCAAGCCTCGCGAGTGCCCCAACAACCGTACGTCTACCAAACGCTGAGCTAGTACGCCATACACATCCGAACTGAAAATGGATGTATCCACACCAGTAGCAACCCCCTTGATGGCTGCGCGCGACGATGCCGCAGGCATGTTTCGCGACGACTCAAACTCAACGCGACCCACCGAGGGCCCGCAGGGCATTGACGATGTCGCGGTGGCTCGCCTGTATGGCGAACCGCTGTTTTCAATGCCACAGGATTTGTACATCCCCCCAGACGCGCTTGAAATTTTTTTAGAGGCCTTTGAGGGGCCGCTCGATTTGCTTTTGTATTTGATACGCAAACAAAATTTTAATATCCTTGACATTCCACTGGCTGATGTCACCCGCCAATATTTAAAATACGTTGACCAAGTTCGCGCCCACAATCTTGAGCTGGCCAGTGAATATTTGCTGATGGCCGCGATGCTGATTGAAATCAAATCACGCATGTTGCTGCCCCCCAAAAAAGCCTCAGAAGGGGATGAGCCTGAAGATCCGCGAGCTGAGTTGGTACGCCGACTCGTCGAGTATGAGCAAATGAAGCTGGCAGCGATCAAGCTAGATGCACTGCCCGTTTTAGGGCTTGATTTTTGGGCAGTGCAGGCGCATTTTGAGCGAGCCTTGGTGGCCCACTGTGCCACGCCACAAGCCACTGAATTGCTGGATGCCTTGTCCCATATTTTGCGCCGCTCCAAATTGGTGTCACATCACACCATCAGCCCTGAACACTTGAGCGTTAGAGAGCACATGAGCCTTGTGCTTCGCACCTTGCAGGGTCACAAGTTTCTTGAGTTTCAAGCCCTGTTTGATATCCGCCGCGGCGCTCCCATGATGGTCGTGAACTTCATTGCCGTGCTTGAACTCGCACGTGAAGGCTTGCTCGAGGTGTCACAGGCCGAAGCTTTTGCGCCCATGTATATCCGCCTGGCTTATCAACCCACTCAATGAGTACGCACCCAGCTCTGTCAACCATGAACGCCACTGATCGCAAACCATTAAATCTCCACCGTTTAAGCGAAATGCATCGCCAGCAAGAGCCCATCACCATGCTCACCTGCTACGACAGCAGCTTTGCCCGTGCCCTTGATGACGCCGGTATCGACTGCCTGTTGGTGGGCGACTCGTTGGGCATGGTGGTGCAAGGTCACTCGAGCACCCTGCCCGTGAGCTTAGACGAGCTGGCTTATCACACACGTTGCGTGGTTCGGGGCAACCGTTTTGCTTGGGTCATTGGCGACTTGCCTTTTGGCAGTTACCAAGGGGGCGCTGAGCAAGCGATGCGCAGCGCTGTGGTGTTGATGCAAGCAGGCGCACACATGGTCAAGCTTGAGGGGGGGGGGTGGACCACGGAAGTGGTCCGATTTTTGGTTGACCGCGGCATCCCCGTCTGCGCTCACCTGGGTCTGACACCTCAATCGGTACACTCGCTCGGCGGTTATCGCATTCAAGGCCGCACCCAAGAGGCTGCAGCTGCAATCACACAAGATGCACGGGCCTTGGTTCAAGCGGGTGCATCCATGTTGGTGTTAGAACTCTTGCCTGCCAGCTTAGGTGCCGAGCTGACCAGCCAACTCCCCATTCCAGTGATTGGCATCGGCGCTGGTAACCGCTGCAGCGGTCAGGTGTTGGTCTTGCACGACATGTTGGGCGTCACTCGTGGGCGACTGCCAAAGTTTGTTCGCAATTTCATGCAGGGCCAAGACAGCGTTGACAGCGCCATCCGCCAGTACGTGGCCGACGTCAAAGCCAGACGCTTTCCGGATGACCAAGTGCATGGGTATTGACCCTCCAACAGGGCCCCAACATGAACCTTGTCCAGACACTCACCGATCTTCGATACGCCTTGGCAGGCCACAGAAACTGGGCTTTTGTGCCCACCATGGGCAATTTGCATGCCGGCCACCTGGCCTTGGTTCATCATGCAAAGCGCCATGGGCTGCCGGTGGTGGCCAGCATTTTTGTCAATCGCTTGCAATTCGCTGCGCACGAAGACTTTGACCAATACCCCCGAACCTTGGTGGCAGACTGCGCCCTGTTGGCGCAGGCCGGCTGCGATCTCGTCTTTGCCCCCAGCGAGGCCGATTTATACCCTCAGCCTCAAACTTGCAAGGTGCACCCCGCCCCCGAGTTGGCCGACATTCTCGAGGGGCACTTTCGGCCCGGGTTTTTTGTGGGTGTATGCACCGTGGTGATGAAACTCTTTGCTTGCATTCAACCCGCCGTGGCGGTGTTTGGCAAAAAAGATTATCAGCAGCTGTTGGTCATTCGGCACATGGTTGCCCAATTGGCCTTGCCCATTGAGATCGAAGGGGTCGACACCCTGCGAGCCCAAGAGGGTCTGGCCTTGTCGTCACGCAATCGCTACCTCAGCCCCACCCAACTTCAACACGCCACGACCCTGCACCAAACCTTGCAGACCTTGAGTGCCCGTGTGGTGGCTCACCCCAATGAACTGGAAATGGCGCAAGCTGATGCGCTGGCGCACCTAACACAACAAGGCTGGCAGCCCGACTACATCTGCATTCGCCGACGTGCCAACCTCCAGGTGCCTGCAGCGCATGAAACCGCAGGCACCTGGGTGGCATTAGCAGCCGCTCGCTTGGGGTCCACCCGCTTGATTGACAACATCGAATGCTGAGCGCGGCGCCGCCACCGCATCTTCAGGTTGAATGGGTATCAATGTGGGCATGACGCAAAAAACCCTGCTCAGGGTTCAGCATTGAGCGCACTCCACAAGCGATTTTCGCCTGTCAAATGCTCGACGCGCGCGCCGTCAATGCGCAGTTGGCCCTCTACAGCCCAGCGCACAACCCGAGGCACCATGCGGTGCTCTTGCTCAAGCACCCGTTGCGCCAACGTGTCTGGGGTATCGTCGCCAAGCACAGGCACTACAGCCTGCGCAATGATGGGACCATGATCAAGATCAGCCGTGACAAAGTGCACCGTGGCCCCCGCCATTTGACAGCCCGCTTGCAAGGCGCGAGCGTGCGTGTGAAGACCGGCAAATGCCGGCAACAGCGAGGGATGAATGTTAATCAATCGACCCTCAAAGCGCTGCACAAAAGTCGGCGTCAAAATTCGCATAAAGCCGGCCAAGACCACCCAGTCGGGCTCATACCCCTGGAGGGTATCGCCCAGGGCTTGATCGAAAACCTCGCGGCTGGCGTAAGCCTGGTGGTTGACCACCACGGTGGGCACCCCCTGAGACTGGGCCCACGCCAACCCTGCGGCATGAGGACGGTTGCTGATAACTGCCGCCACGCGCGCCCCCCAAGCCTCGCGCGCACAGGCTTGCACAATGGCTTGCATGTTAGAGCCGCGGCCCGAAATCAGAATGACCAAGTTCTTTGTCATGTGCGCCAAGCCAAGTATGTAACGATAGTGACGATAGTGACGGCTGTGCCGCCTACAATAAGTTTCACAATTTTAAGCATCTGCCATCTGCCATGAGCCCTGTTACTCCTTGTGCCCCTCGGGCCCGCGTCTTGTCTGGCATGCGCCCCACCGGCGCGCTTCATCTCGGCCACTACCATGGCGCCCTCAAAAATTGGGTACGGCTTCAGGCCGACTATGACTGCTTTTTCTTCGTGGCCGATTGGCATGCGCTGACCACCCATTATCAAGACCGAGAGGTCATCGAGCGCAGTGTCTATGACATGGTGATCGACTGGCTAGCGGCGGGAGTCGACCCGAATCAAGCGACCCTTTTTATCCAAAGCCGCTTGCCTGAGCATGCTGAGCTGTTCACCTTGCTGGCCATGGGCACCCCAGTTGCCTGGCTCGAGCGCATGCCGACCTACAAAGACCAGATTGAAAAGCTCAAAGACCGTGACCTCGCCACCTATGGTTTTCTGGGCTACCCACTGCTTCAGGCGGCTGACATCCTGATTTACAAGGCAGCCTTTGTGCCCGTCGGAGAAGACCAAGCCCCGCATATCGAAATCACCCGCGAAGTGGCCCGGCGTTTTAACCACTTGTATGGTCGAGATGTCGATGCCAGCAGCCAACTTGACAGGGTCATGCAGAGCCTCCCCAAGGCCGACGCCAAGGCCCTCATCAAAGCCCGCAAGCAGTTTCAAGAGACCGGCAACGGCGATGCTTTGGCCCAAGCTGAACAATGGATCCAGGCCTGCCCCACGCTCAGCAGCCCCGACAAAGAACGCCTCACAGGATTCATGCGTGGCACTGGGCGCACCATCTTGACTGAACCCCAGGTCATGCTCACTGAAATCAGCAAACTCCCTGGGCTCGATGGCGACAAAATGAGCAAGAGTTATGGCAATACCATTGCCATGCGCGAAGACCCTGCAGAGGTTGAACGCAAAATCAAAATCATGCCCACAGACCCGCAGCGGGTTCGCCGCAGTGATGCCGGCGATCCACAGCGCTGCCCCGTGTGGCAGTTTCACAAGGTCTACAGCACCCCTGAAACGCAAACCTGGGTAACCCAAGGCTGCACCACGGCGGGCATCGGTTGCCTCGATTGCAAGCAGCCCTTGATCAAGGCGATTCAAAATGAGCAAGCCGTATGGCGTGAACGCGCTGAAGGTTTTTTGAGCAACCCCAAACAGATTCACTGGATCATGGAAGTGGGCACGGAGCGAGCACGCACAGTGGCACGCGAGACCATGCGCGAGGTGCGTGAGGCCATGGGTTTGAATTACCCCAGAAATGGCAGTTGACCGCTTTCCCTCACGAGCAAGAGCCGATGGATACTGGCATTTGGGCCCACAAAAGCCATCCCCTGATAAGCATGAGAGCTACGCGCCCAACTGAGCCCCTGTAACCATGGCAGCCATTCATATCGTCGATGTAGAGGCAGCGATCAACTGGTGGCGACGCTGCAAGCCCTCTGAAGACGGCATCAGCGCCTGCGCTGAGGTGCGTGCCTTGGCCACGGCTTATGCCCTCATGGTCTACCGCCACGAGCACCTTTGGGACGAAACCCTCTTCAGCGATGCGGCCATGGCCGCCTGGGTTGCCTGGTACCACACCACGCCTGACACACCCTGCATTGCCATTTGCTCCACCAGTCAAGGCGACAGCCTTTGCAAAGGCTGCGGCCGAACAGACGAAGAGGTTCAGCAATGGCCGCAAATGTCCCCCATTCAAAAGCGGGGCACGTGGCGCCGCATCACCATGGAAAACACGGCTTGGCGATTCAATCGCTATGTCGAAAGAGCTCGCGAGGCCCGCTCTTTGACCTCATAGGCACGCCGTGATGATGCGGCCAGGGTCATCCCAAAAATCATCGCTAAACCATCATCAAAACCATAGCGGATCAAGTGACGTCCGGCGGTACGCTGTTAAAGCGTGGAAAATAATCGTAAACCTTTTTGGCACTGGCCTCGTGCGTCACCCCCGCAACCAAGCCCACAGACCACTCCAAGGCTCGACTGATTTTGCTGCTGGCGATCACCTTCAGTTGAAACGGCTGATAGCTTGATTCATGACTCAAAATGTATTGGCGCTCCGCCTGCAAGGCCAACGCATCCTCATCGCGCTCCTGACGACGGTACAACTGTTCGAGTGCAATATTGGCACTTAATTGAGCTGCAACTTCTGGCTTGATGTCTAAGTTTTCGTGGAGTATCACGGTGCCAGACGCCAAACTTTCGCGAGCACTTTCCATAAAATCAATCAGGGCACGCTCGACTTGTAGGCGTTTGTCAGTCTCATCAAATTCTTCAGGCCACTGACGATCCCTGTCGCCCAGCTTGATACCAGCCTCAATCCACCTTTCACGGTGATTATTGACGGCTTTTTCAAACTTCTCATAATTGCTGTACTCGACAAATCGCTCTCCAACCATGGTCCCATCAGGCTGGTTACCCTGGATGCAGCCTGACAAGGCACTAGACGCACGCAGGCTAAAATTGGCAGATAACGAAGCAATATCTCCACGAGGGCCACTGCCTTTCGATTCTTGATCTTGAACGAAGCCATGCCTGAAAGGCGTGGTTGCCGCCACACCGGCCTCATGTTTGGCACTCTGTGTGTTGATCAAATAGCCTTGTGCACCACCCGTCGTTTTGTAGTTTCGGCGCTCTTTCAGGCTTGAGCCTTCAACACCAAGCGAAGCCGACCAAAATAATGCAGACTTGCCGACGGGCTGAGGATAGATAAGGCCACAGAATACGCCAAACCGACCGATGGCACGGTGCGTGTGCGTTTCATCATTTTCTACGGAGGTGATTGAAATCGATGGGAAATCGGCTAGCAATGTATCCACGAGAGATTCATGGCGGCCCTTATCGCCAATCGACTTTGGGTTGTATGCTGCCAGGGTCTTGATGATTTCGCGGATATCATTGCTTATTTCATGAGACTCCTTCTTACGAAACTGTGGCACACGAATGACAGCGACGCCCTTCGAACTGGACTTGCTCCACATGTGAAGAAGCGAGGCGCTAGGGCCAATTGCAGGCATTTTGCCGGGAAAAAAGGGGAAAGCAGCAGAGCCGCCCAAGGTGAGTGAATGTTCGTTAACACGCCCCATCGAAATTGACATGCCGGTGGTTTCGCGACTAAACCTGATCTGATCATTCGCGCTTCTAATTCCCTCAATCTCAGGCCGCGCGACCCAGCCCACACCGCCAGTAAACGCGCCCGCAAAGCCGCTGAGCAAAGCGCGAGCGCTAAACCCCCATTGATGGCCATGTCTGAGTGTGATGTTCCCAAAGACAGGGTCTGTAGTTTTGGAGATTTCAGGGGCGCTGGTTTCAGGGCCCAGGGATTCATAGCCCTTCAGGAACGCTGGCGAGACCCAACCTTCCAGGCTGTCGGCCAAAAATTCACCTTTTTTGGCTAAAAACTGATCAATTTTTTTCTGCTTGTCTTGGGCATCAATCAGCATTTCTTGCCACTTATCCAAGCCCCTTTGGAACGTGCGCAAAATAACTTCCGGTTTTGGTGCTTCCCCCTTACCCTGCAGCAGGGGGTCTAACCCGGCTGCCTGGTCTGGCTTTACTTCAAGCAAAACCTCTTTCAGCTCTACAAGCGCCTCGAGCACAGTAGGAGCACGCTTCATCCCCAACTTAACATCTTTGAGCCCAGAAAAACTCAGAGGTTGTTGATCTCCATTGCCCGAATCACCTGGCGGATGATTCACTGGGTTAATTGTCACCATGCCCTGCCAAGTACGTGATGAATGGGTCACTTCACTTTGAGCCATGATAGCCGCTCGCCTGTTGATGCGTAGCCAATCGATAGAACCCAGGCGTTTCGTATCGAGCCGTTGCCCACGCTCCGCGCATGCTTGAATATGAGCAATCATGCTTAGAGCTTGCATCAGAACCCTCGGGACGCCCTGTGCTGGCACACCCTTTGGAACGGCCTGATTTTCACGCTCTGCAAGCACCTGTTTGCGCGCCTGCAGCAACTCACAGGAGATGATTTTCTGTGCCTCGTCACAAGCCTCGAGCAACCTTTCGTTGAGCAGCTTTGCATACGTTGGAAAATCCAGATCAGCGGTCACTTTGGTACCAAAGCGACGCTGAGTTGCTTGCAATGGCGTCCTCTTAGCCTCGCCCTTCTCAGCCCTGGACATCCATTTTCCATATTTCTCAAGTGCCGCCTCAATCACAGCATAGCTACTGCCAGGCCCAAACGATGTATGCTGATTACGAACAGCATTGAAATTAATTTTCTGCGTCCTGGTTAGCTCATCATCATTTCCTGATCGGGCCAATATCTTCGCAGCCTGCTCAGCCTCTCGCAAGCGTTCTAAAGAGAGCGTATCAGGAGGTGGCATGGCCAAAGCTCTTGAAGCCCGATAGTAAACAATCACCGCATCATGAACGGCATCAGTCACCTGAGGACCCGATTTGACCAAGCGTTTGAGCAGCTCAACCCCGCCAGGGGTATCGGCCACCAAGCTGATGAAGCGCTTTTCAATCGAGCCACTGTCATCAGCGCCGTTGCCACGCCAAACGCGTTGATGGATGAAGTTATGCCCAGGCGGTGGCACCAAACTGGCAAATGACCGCCCCATCAGGTTCTCTAAAGTAGACGCCGCTTTATCCGCATCCCCCTTCGTAACCTCTGCCAAATAGCGCGAAACAATCTCCAAGACACTGTGAAGCGGTGGTCGCTTGAGCAGCAATGCAATCTTGTCCTTGTCAGAGATGCCCTCCGGCACAGACTTAAGATGATCACGCAAGCCTGTCAACAAATTTTGCAGACGTTGTGTATCTTTTTGGGCCTCAAACCCAGGGGGCGAAATCAACAACGGCTCGATCAGAGCCTCGATTTTCTTCTCCTCTGAAGCTTTCGAATCCTTTGCTGCACCTATTTGCCCTTCTAGGTCCCGTGGTGTAACGTCCTTCACATCTTTCAATACATCGTGAAGCCTCTCGATCTGTCCCTTATTAAACTTGGGATCAATGCTGTTGATGAGTTTTGGGGGTAATTTGATACGCCTCTCAGCCCTGGCAATGACCTCCGGGGTCGCTTGTGGTTGATGTCTCTGGAGTAACCGCCTTGACCATGCCTGAGGTGGCGGGGGAGTCTGTTCAGTGACATGATCATTGCTGTTTTGCCGCCCACCAATTTTTTCAATGGCCAGATCTGTGCTGTCAATTTTTATTTTGATAGATAAACGGGCAGATTTTGCCTTTTGAAGTTCATCGTCCAATGCTTGAAGTTCTCCCTTGTTCACAGGCCTGGTCACAGGATCGCGAAAGTGGGTGCGCCATGAAGACTCGCGTGCGCTGTCGCGCACCATCTTGATTTGACCTTTAGGCCCGAGCTCAGTCTTGTAAGAAGGTCGGCTATTGCTGATCGGATTTTTTGACTTTGGAAGCTTGGCCTCGAGTCGCTGCACCTCTAATTGAGCTTTATCATATTTCTTCGACAACTCGAGTTTCTCAAGTCTGAGCGTATCCAGCTTGCTCTCATACTCCGCAATTCCACGCTCCAACTTGCTACAGACGCCGACATACTGGTTGCGTTTATTGACTAAGGCGGGTTCTAAGTCCTTCGCGTCGCGATAGGCCACCAGGCTGTTCACCTTCAAGCGATCGAACTTGTCCTTGACTGACTTTTCTTTCGCTGCAAGTTCTGCGGCATGGGCTCGAAAAACCCAGGGTAAAGCATTGTGCAGGCGTGACTTATCCCCTATGAGCTTGATTGACTCAGGCTTGTCGGGTGACTCAAATGATGCCATCACATGAGGTGCCGAACCCCGGCCGAGCCCTAAATTGGGGAACAATCGATTGACAACAGCCTTGAAAAACTGCCGATCTTGACCGCTTGAGCGAGCGTTCAAAGTCGTACCGTGAGGAATGCCTACAGGCTGACAAGCCAACTTTGAAAGTTCTTCAGCCGCGGCAGCAGTCAGGCCACCATGATCAACTTTGGATACATAGGCTTGAATACCCGGGCTTTGGCGAAGCGTTCCCAAACAGGGTCGCAATTCGGTGCGCCCCCAAGCCAGAGCAGGCAACTTTCCATAAATAGAATACCCGTTGGCATTTCTAAATTTGATCATTACTGCGGCCCAATCGTGCGATGCCGAGCTTGATTAAGCGGGAGCGAGCATGAGGCTCGTAGGCTGAGTCATCGACTCAAGAGGGCAGAGATTCTGACAACGTCTGCCTTGCCCCTGTGCACCACCATATGACCTCCTTGGCCTATTGACCGCATTGATCCGGACGATGCCAATGCACAAAGCCACGCCATACACAACTTGCGATCAAGCACAGCTAACCGCCCCGCCTGGGTGGGCGGCGCAACCAGGTGCATTCCAGTACCGATCAGAAAATCCACGGCCCCCTGAACGCAAACTGAAAACGGCAATTCGAGCAGCTCTCGCAAAGAATCAAAGTGCAAAAGGCCAGCGTATCGGGCCCTGTCTCTTGATTTCATTGTCATTGCTGGCATCTTCATTGACTTTACGGCTCTGCCTTTTTTCAAAGATATTTGGCGAAAAACAGCAAAACAACTTTGGTACGATCGAGCGTTAGCACAGAGCTGCAGTAGCATGGAGGCTGTCATCCCACCATGCTCAACCAACAGCAGCAATTCAGGGTAAATCCACAGTAACAGTTTGTCTACATGTGAATGTGCTCTTGTAAATTAATGAATATGTTGCTATGCAAGTTCCGAGACAACAGGCCTCTCACTGAAAACTCAAGCAGCTCGGGTGGTTGAATGAACCATTCGCACCCACAAACCACGAAGATTTGCCACTGTCTCAATACCACTTTGGGTGCTCAACCCTTCGCTGAGCGCCCAAAGTGGCACTGCAATCCCCCCAAAGAGGTAACCTCATTTTGTTTTTCATGAACACCTCTGCGTGTTGGCTGACCCGGTGCTTTACGGGCTCGAGCCGTTGGACACAAGCAACAATCATGCCCGTCGTTGTTTTTTTAAGTGCCTGCGCCTCTGGCCCGCCTTCATCGTTGGACGTTTTCTCAAGTCTTCAGCAGCAGGCCGCTGAGCATGAAGCCCTTGTGGCCAGCAACGCCCAAGACACTGGTTTGAGTCGACGCCATCGCGATACCGACGTCGTCATTATTCCAAGTGGGCCACGAGCGACCAGCGATTCGGCCACCAGCACCAAAAACACAGTCGTCCACCCACCCGCTGGTGCCTCGGCGAGCTTTGTGCCCGGGCCATTGGCACCAGGCGCTGACTTATGGGCCAGAATTCGAGGTGGGTTTTTCATGCCCGAGCTGACCAGTCCGTTGGTCCAAGACCATGAAAAATGGTATTCATCGCGCTCAGATTATTTTGAGCGCACCAGCCTACGTGGTGGCCCCTACCTTTTTCATATCGTCGAAGAAGTTCAGCGCCGCAACATGCCCACTGAGCTGGCCCTGCTTCCTTTCATTGAGAGTGCATTTGATCCGCAGGCACTGTCCTCAGCCAGCGCTGCCGGACTGTGGCAATTTATGCCCGCAACCGCAGAGTTTTTTGAGCTGCGCCGAAATATCTTTCGGGACGACCGTCGCGATGTGCTGGCGTCAACACGCGCCGCCCTTGATTACCTGACCAAGCTTTACAAGATGTTCGGGCACTGGCATTTAGCCCTTGCAGCGTACAACTGGGGTGAGGGAAACGTTCAAAGGGCCATTGAGAAAAATCGCAACGCGGGCTTACCGACCGACTACCAAAACCTCACAATTCCTCAAGAGACCAGAGACTATATTCCTAAACTTCTGGCGGTGAAAAACATCATTGCCAGCCCAGGCTCCTTCGGCTTAAACCTGCCCGCCCTGTACAACCAACCCTATTTCTCCAGCGTGCCGATTGACCGCGACATTGACCTCGCATTGGCTGTCGAACTTGCAGGCATGGACCACAAAGAATTCATGCATCTCAACCCCCAAATCAGTAAGCCCATGATTCCTGCTGCAGCCATCCGCCAGCTTTTATTGCCCCACGAGAATGCCCGATTGTTCAAAATCAACCTCAAAGCACATGCGGGCCGACTCGCAACCTGGACCACGTGGACGGTGCCCCGCAAAATGAGACTCGATGACATCGCTCACCAGGTTGGAGCCTCAGACACCTTGCTGCGCGAGGCTAACAATATCCCCCGTCAAATGGCGATCAATGGGGGATCAACCATCCTGGTGCCCCGCAGCCAAAAAAACCAAGAAGATGTCTCCATGCACTTGGCTGATAACGCCGTGATTTCCCTCACACCAGAAGCACCCAACGCCAACCGCCGCAGCACCAACTACTAAGAGCACCATTTTGGGATGATTAAGGGTTACTCCCCCCTCTAGATAGAGGGTGGCGGGGTAACGCGACCCAAGGTTAAGATGAATAGCCAGCTTTGGATCACCATCGAGAAAATTCCAGCGACCTACAGCGCTTAGACGCCCTCAGCGCGGCCCTGGAATATGAAACCAAAGATGGACAACACAAAAGATTGGGGCTGCCCAATCTAAGGATTTTCTGACACCACTTACAGAGCACTCATTCGATGTACAGCCCCATTAGGCTAGTTAAGAAAAATCAAGACCCCCTCGGGGCCACCCAAGATTCAGAGATGGCAGTGCCGCAGAACAGCCAAGGGCGACTGGGGATTTGCTGCCAAAACGCGGACACGCTCAGGCTGCTTCGAAAAGCCGCTATTGATGCCGCTGTAGAGTGCGTTTTCCTGAATGCAAACGATACCCTCCAATGGCTTGAGAGCCATCCTGAGGGCCTGCTGCTGGTCCAAGCTTCAGCCACAACGGCAAAACAGATTCAGCTCGATGTGGCCAGCCATGAGCACGAGTTGAGCCATCAAGTTGTCTTTTTACAAACCAGTGAAAAGCCCAATATGCAGTCGATGCTTTCCTCCCGCTCGACCACACGCAAGCCGCCCTCAAACTCCAAGGAGGCGGCGTGTTTGATTGCGGAGCTTTTTCCACCTCCAGCAGCCCAAGTCGTGAGCTCAACCAGAGTGATTGCTCAAGCCAAACATACTGCAGGATCAAATCCCAGCAGTAAAGAAACCTTGTGCACCGACGATGAGGCTTTCGATCTGGGTCGGCAATTGGCTGCATTTCCAATTGATTTATTGTTGATTGGTGAAACGGGCTCAGGCAAAGACTCGCTCGCCAAGTTCATTTTCCAACACGCGCAAAGCTCGGGCAATTTTGTTCCCATCAATTGCGCAGCAATCCCCGAACAACTTGCAGAGGCTGAACTTTTTGGTTATGAAGCCGGCTCATTCACTGGCGCTACAACGGCCAGACCCGGCAAGTTTGAAGACGCCGACAAAGGGGTGCTGTATCTGGACGAGGTGGACAGCTGCCCCCTGTGGCTGCAAGCCAAGCTGTTGCGAGTGCTCCACGACAAGGGTAGCGAGCGATTGGGCTCGTCAAAGTTTCGCCCATCAGATTTTCGCCTCATCGCCTCAACCAAAGCTGACCTTCCCACGTTGGTAGCCAAAGGACTGTTCAGGGAGGATCTCTACTTCAGGCTGAATGTGATCGAAATTCGTCTGACACCGCTTCGCTCAAGACCTGAAAGGCTGCCAGCCTTGTTTGAGCATTTTGTCGCTGAAGCCTGCCAACGATTTGGATTGGCCCATAAGGCTGTTGATGCCAGCACACTGGATGGGCTGCTACAAAACCCCTGGCCAGGAAATTTCCGTGAGCTAAAGTCAGCTGCAACACGCTTCGTGCTCCCCGTTGCACGTGAGCCCAAAACACAAACCGTCGAGCCGACCTCACTGCGTGAGGCTCTGGATGCCTGCGAACGTAGCCTGATACTGCGCACCTTGGCCAGAACCCACGGCAACGTGAGCCAAGCTGCACTGGATCTGGGTGTTCCGATGAACACACTTTATTACCGGATGAAAAGACTCCAAATCAACCCTAAGCCAACGGCTTGAGGCTGGAGCTGGGACTGGGGCTGAATTGCTGGATCCATCAATTTGATACCCGTTCAGAGGCTGCTGATTTTTTTTTCAAAGGCACATCGTTGAGCACCGAGCCAATCACTGCCACGCCTGAATTCATCAAGCCTTGAACCAGGTTGGTGAACGAGGCCACTCGTGTCTGTGCAGAACGTGCCAGCACAACTGCAGCGCCTGCACACAAAGCAATAGCAAGAGCGTCCTCCCCAACAGAGAAGCTGGGAGTGTCAATCAGAATCACATCAAAATTGGCCTTGGCATTGCCGAGTAACTCATCAAAACTGGCACGACTCAATAACTCAAGTGGGTTGGGAGGGATCGGTCCAGCAGGTAAAACAAACAGACCCGCCAAATCGGTAATTGGAACAATTAACTCGTCACTGGAGCGGCCTGCCAGGATCGTGGACAAGCCCAGTTTATTGTCTAGCTTGAACAACTGGTGTTGCTTGGGAGAGCGGAGATTGGCATCGATCAAAAGGGTGCGCTCGCCCAGCTGTGAAAAAACAATCGCCAAGTTTGCGGCCATGTAGCTGCGCCCCTCGGCAGGCTCGGTGCCCACGAAGGCTAACACCTGCCTTTGCTCGATTTTGTCAAACCAACGGAGCATGAGTTGACTTCGCAAGGCCCGAAGCTGCTCAACTTGAGGACTGAAGGGCTGATAAGCGGCAACCAGTTCGTCGCTGACTGGCTTGCGCTCTGCGTTGGCGCGCAAATAAGGGTAAGCAAACTGACGCGCCAAGGCAAACTGGACATCGGCCTCCTTAAGCAGCCCCAATTGAATCGCCGCCTCACCAAAACGCAAGCCATGCGCTTTCTGAAACACCAAAATCCGCTCTGCATTTTCCAAACTGAGCAATCCAGTGTCCATCAAAATAGCCCCGATGGTGCGATTGGCGCGAGCGGCTTTGGGCAACAGCGAAACTGACATCTTCATCACTTGACTCCCAACAAAGGCACATTGGGCTTGCGGGGCTCTTGCTGAGGCCCCGCTAAAGAGAGCTGCCTGAAAATCGGCTGCTTCGACCCTTCTGGATACATGACACCAATGACAGGCACGCCATACATGAACGCCATGTCCTCAGCACCACGAACACGGCGGTCCAATAGCTCTAAAGCGATGGCCGCTCCAATGCTGAAGACCACCCCGCCAAGAATCGAAGCCATCAAGGCAACAATTATTGTTTTATTTGAACGGGCATAGGGCTCAACAGCACGCGTCAAAAAACTGATGTTGGCCTGCGTTGTACTGCTGCGGACACTGGCCTCAGAGACCCGCTTACCAGCCTCCTCGTAGGCGCGCTGAGCAGTCTCAACGTCTTTGAGCAAAACGGAAGCTTGGTCACGCTCAAAACGCAAAGCGAGAACCCTCTTTTTCTGTTCCTCAAAGCTGACCTTCAAAATCGCCACCTTCTTGCTTGCAGTGGCAGAACTGATGGTGTCACTTTGAGATGCCCGTTCAATTTCAGCGCTCAGCTGACGATTGAGCGAAGCAATTTTGGCTTCGACCGCCAGACGATCGGGATGTGATGGCCCCCACACCCCTGTACTGCCACTCAAAATGGCCTGCTGTTCCGACAACTGCCCTCGGACTGACAGCACCCCAGGACTGGACAAAGCCGATTGACTAGATTCTCCGCCCATTTCTCTGCGTGCGCTTGCGGCAGCCAATTCGACCTGCGCAGTCGCCAAATCGGCCGACAGGGCGTTGAAGCGCATGTTCTCTTGGTCCATTTGACCATCTGAGATCACGATGCCTTTTTCTTGTTGGTACCGAGTCAGGCGACCTTGAGCGGCTTCCAAGCGCAGCCGCAACGCTTGGGATTGCTCTTCATAGCGAATGGCATCTTGCTTGGCAGGCTCAGACTTTAACTCGATGGAAACATCAATCGCTGCCTGCGCAAAGGCATTGGCTGCGGCTGCCGCAAATGCTGAGTCAGGGGCAGAGAAAGTGACCAAAACCACATTACTCAACCTGACAGGTTGTGCAGACATACCACGCTGTAGCATGGCAGCAAAGTAACGCTCGAGAGGCACCATTCTGCCATCGGTAGCGGCCAACCATTGCGCTCTCGCCTCGGGGTTTTTATCCATACCCAGGAGCTGCACAGCACGGGTCGCAACTTTCTCACTTTTCAAAATTTCAATTTGAGTGGCCATGTCGGTGGGGGCCACAATATTCAAGACAGGGTCGGGGCGAACCTCAACCACCAACGCCGCCTCAGCCAAATAAGGTCTGGGCAAATTCAGCGCAAGCAGACTGCCTGAACCTGCTATAACTCCAAAGAGCAGCAAAACAAGCCACTTCCTGGCCCTCACAACCCTCCAATACTGCCTAAGAGACATTGACATAATGAACCTTTTTGATTGCTGCGACGACTACAAACAGTAGGCCAATGCCAGTTTCGGGCCATTTTCAACGGCTTTTCTTTGCGATTGGGCGTGAGCATACGGGGGAATGGCCAATAAGCTGCTCAGAACAGGCGTGTTTTACACCTGTTTTTGCAATTGCCGCTATTCCACACATCGACCTCAATCACTTCGGCTCGCACGACTCGCCACTGGGCTGTCAGAGCGCCTCTGGGGGAAAGCTGCCGCTGCAATGGATGGTTTTAAATTTTCTGGCCAACAGCCAGGCCCGTCAAACTGAATTTTTGGGAGGCTGCAAAATGCAAGGCCAACCAGAGCGAGAAAACCTATTCACACCAGAATCCCATCTCAGTGAATTTGAAAGGTTCGAAGTCGATGGACTTGGTCGTCAGGCTAGGCGTAAACCGCAGCGATACCAGCAGGTATCGCGAGGATTTACAACGACGCATGCCGAACAAAGACGCGGCTTCCAACCTTTCAAATTCACTCAAACGGGGTACCAAACCCCCCGGAAATGAAGCTGAGGCAGCCGCTTTACAAGTTTTAAAAAACAGACTCCCGCACTTTAATCACGTCATCACGCTCAACCGGATCACCAGTCGTTAGAGGTTCAATGATTTTGGTCCCCCCATGGATATCGCGTCGGTAAATGTGCATCCCACGCTCAGTGCCACGGTTGGTCAATCCTCCTGCTTGAGCGATGACTTGGCGCAGCGTCATGCCTCGATCCCACCGATACGCACCGGGCCTTTGAACTTCACCGTCAATAAATATCTTTTGCTCGCGATCGACATACAGGGTGTCACCATTCATCACTATCAGGTCTAGCTCACGTTGGCCAGCCTGCAAAATTGAAGGCAAGTCAATATCATACTTGACTGGCTTTCCATTTCGAACCCCTGAAAGAGTAATGACATCTGACCCACCTGGCAAGACCCCTCCAGCCACAGCGATCATTTCAGACACGCGCGTACTCGTCGTCTCAATGGGGTAGCGTCCAGGACGCGTCACCTGGCCCAAAATAGATATTTGAATGCTTTTAACTTGCGTCAGTGCAATGCTAACCTGTGGTTTAACAATGTAACCACCATCGCGCAGGAGTTTGGCAATTTTGTCTTGAGCGGCAGTAACACTTAAGCCTGCCAAGGTGATATTTCCAACCAAAGGAAAGCTAATTTGCCCAACCTCAGTTATTCTAGTATCAATACTGAGATCAGGATTTTGAAAAACTGTAACCTTGATGGCATCGCCAGCACCCAAAATGGGCTCAGTGACGCCTGACTGAGCCCAAACAGTAGAGGTAAGAATTAAAGAAGTTAAAGCTAATTTAAAAATACGAAAAATCATAATAATTCATTCCCAATAAATAATTTAAATAGATTTAAATCTACCTCTTTTCAGAACCACCGCCCTTATCTTTCGCGTAATCACCAAAATACTCTATATAGGCACCACCACGAAGTGAGCTTAAATCCTCTTCAATAACTTTTCTTTTATTTTCCTTTAAAATAAACTCCTCAATAGAGGGCCTCGCCTGCTCCTCACTCAAAGAGTGCCTCTGAGTATCCAACAATAAAAGTATTTTTATACCACGATCAATATCATGAACAACATACTGTCCATTTTTCAAATTAACAAAATCTTCGATCATGGAAATTGGCAGCTCTTCAACAGCTTTGCTAGTTTTCAAACTCGAGAAATATAAACCTTTTTTTTTCAGAGAAGCCATGAGGTCGCTTGGATTATTTATCTTTAAACCGCCCGCCCTCAACTCATCCAGATTGATAGAATTAGCATAGATGCTAAATTCTAAAAAATTATATATTTTACGCTCTTTAAATAAGGCGGGATTTTTTTCATAGTACTCAGAAATATCATTGGATGTTGGCCCAGGAATGTTATTAACAATGCGGTCAATATATGCCCTTGCAATGAGATCCCTCTGAACTGCATCAAGTTGCTGAGATACCCTGGCATCACGTTCGAGCCGAAGCTCTTTGGCGCGCTGAAGCGTCAACTCTTGGTTAATCAGTCGCTCTAAAACATCTCTGCGAACAGACTCAACTTGGCCCGGTGGCACACCCTGTTGCTGCAATACAAAATTAATTTGTTCGACAGTAATCTCAGCGCGATTAACTTTGGCAGCTGTCTGTGAAATAGACGAGCTTTCTTTTTCAATGCCACAACCCGAAATCGCCAACACTGAAAAAACCAAGGTGACTCGAAAGAGATTGCTTAACTTGAAAGGAAGCGCATTTGTATTCATGAATTTTAGGCTCCAGGGCACCAAATTGCGTGGGTGGTCGCAATTGAAGGGGTCAGTCACCTTGCGCAAAGTGCAATTTTTACAGTGGAATGAGTTTAGCGCAACTGTCAAAATCCAAATACTCTATGGCATGGCCAGAGCAGGTCTGTCAATATCTTTGCCACTATACCCACCTTCAGTGCTGATGGGTATATCAGCATTTGATGCCCACGTGAAGAGCCACCACCCCTGCACTCAAGTTGTGAACATCAACATGCGAAAAGCCTGCCGTCTTCATCATGACTTTGAGCTTGTTTTGATCTGGGTGCATGCGAATCGACTCTGCAAGGTAGCGATAACTCTCAGCATCACCCGCCACCCACCGCCCGAGGGCAGGCAACACCTTGAATGAATACCAATCGTAGGGTTTTTGCAGTGGCGCTGCGACTTTTGAAAACTCTAAGACCATCAGACGCCCACCCGGCTTGAGAACGCGATTCATCTCAGACAAAGCAGACTCTTTGTGAGTCATGTTGCGCAAGCCAAAAGCCACACTGACCAAGTCAAATTTGCCGGAAGAAAAAGGCAGCGCTTCAGCGTCACACATGGCCGTTGGCAAGACCAACCCCTGATCAATCAAGCGCGATCGCCCTTGACGGAGCATGGCCTCGTTAATGTCGGTATGAATCACACAACCTGCAGACCCCACCTTGCCTGCGAAAGCTTGAGCCAAGTCTCCGGTACCCCCTGCAATGTCAAGCACCCGCTGCCCTGGCTGAAGCCTTGCGACAGTCACAGCATAGGCCTTCCAGAGGCGGTGCAAGCCCGCCGACATCAAATCATTCATCAAGTCATAACGGCCAGCGACAGAATCGAAGACCCCACGAACGCGCTGCGATTTTTGCCGTTCATCAATCGATTCAAAACCAAAATGGGTGGTTTTCATGATTGGGATCTGCAGGTAGAGGTTGTCGGCGTAATGGGGGTTGATGATGCTTCGCGTGTCAGACCAGCCTCATCCAACCGGCGCTGGTATTGCTGCCAAAGATCAGTCTGGTGAGAGCCCAAAAAATGCAAGTATTCCCATGTAAAAATACCTGAGTCATGGCCATCAGAGAATGTCGGCTTGACGGCATAGTGGCCTACAGCCTCGATTTGATACAAACCCACATCACGCTTGCCCGCTTGAAGAACTTCTTGGCCGGGCCCATGGCCTCTGACTTCGGCCGATGGCGAGTACACACGCATCAACTCAAACGGAATACGCAAGGTATCACCGTCGGCAAACACCACTTCGAGCTCTCGAGATTGCTGATGCGCCGTCATGGCAGTCACCTGATAAGCATGGGATGGGGAGGGCTGGAGATTCATAAATTAAAATCAAGTTAGGAGCCACTGAGTGAGTGCCCACCATTGAACACCTGACAGGCATGAATCACCGACTGATCCAGCATCGGCAATGCGCTGCGCCAATGCACCAAGAGGCTGGGAGAAACGGGACGCAAACGTTCACCCCAAATAGAGTTGGGAAAGTGGCTGTCTTGTTCGAAGCGCGCCACCACATGCCAGTGTAAATGCGGCACCACGTTACCCAGAGAAGCCAAATTCATCTTGGTTGGGGCCAAGACTCGACGCACTGCCCGCTCAACTTCGACGACCAATCCCATGCATAAACGCTGATCATCCGCTGAAAGCTCAGAAAATTCGAGGACGTGCGGCAACCAGATGACCCGATAAAAAACCGGAAAATCGACATCATCAACCCTGACAATTCGCCAATCAGCACCTTCGCACAGCACTGAACCGCCTGGCTCCTGGCACAAAAGACACTCCGAGGGGGTCAAACCAGCACTCGCTCAATCCCGCCGCCATTGGCCCGCTGTACATACTCAGGCATCCAATTGGTGCCCAAAATTTTGTTGGCCATTTCGACCACAATATAGTCAGCCTCTAACAGCCCTGTTTTTAAATCATCTTGATAGCGACTCAGACCCATCAGGCAGCTTGGGCATGAAGTGAGAATTTTCACATTCTCTTTTGAAGTCAGCGAACCCATTTCGCGCAGTGTTTTTTCGCCCTCCCGAATTTCCTCTTCTTTGCGAAAACGAATCTGCGTCGATACATCGGGCCGAGTGAGCGCCAGTCCGCCGCTTTCACCACAACAGCGCTTGCTCTCAATCACCTGGTCGCCCATCAAAGCCTTGACCGTCTTCATCGGCTCTTGCAGCTTCATCGGCGTATGGCAAGGATCGTGGTACAGATAAGCTCCCTGGCCCTGGTCAAGCTTGATCCCTTTTTCTAACAAATACTCGTGAATATCGATAATGCGGCACCCAGGAAATATTTTCTCGAATTGGTAGCTTTGGAGCTGGTCGTAGCAGGTGCCGCAACTGACGACCACCGTTTTGATATCAAGATAGTTGAGCGTATTGGCCACGCGGTGAAACAAAACGCGATTGTCTGTGATGATCTTTTCAGCCTTGTCAAACTGCCCACTACCCCGCTGAGGGTAACCACAACACAAATAACCTGGAGGTAAGACAGTTTGCACTCCCGCGTACCACAACATCGCTTGGGTGGCCAGACCTACCTGGGAAAACAAACGCTCTGAGCCACACCCTGGAAAATAAAACACGGCCTCAGTTTCAGCCGTTGTGGTTTGGGGGTTGCGGATGATGGGGACATAGTCTTTGTCTTCAATATCCAGCAAGGCACGTGCTGTTTTCTTGGGCAGCCCGCCCGGCATTTTTTTATTGATGAAATGAATCACCTGCTCTTTGATGGGCGGCAGCCCCACGCTTGGGCGTGGTTTGGCGGTTTGCTTTTTGGCAAACGGGCGCAACACATCGTTAGCCAAACGCTGCAATTTGAAGCCTACGCCCAGCATCG
>JANMEO010000188.1:0-9869 GCA_031376995.1 Burkholderiales bacterium | reverse complement strand
GGTGTAATTGATGGTTCCCTGCAAAGTCTTTTAGCTGACCCGCGACCAGGTGGTGGCCATTGCGAGTAACTACGGCGGCAAGCAGGCCCTGGAGGCGGTCAAGGCGCAACTGCTCGAACTGATCAAAGCGCCCTACAACCTGACGCCCAAGCAGGTGGTGGCCATTGCGAGCAACAACGGCGGCAGGCATGCCCTAGAGGCGGTCAAGGCGCAACTGCTCGAACTGATCACAGTGCCTTACAACCTGACTCGCGAGCAGGTGGTGGCCATTGCGAGCAACATCGGTGGCAAGCTGGCCCTGGAGGCGTTCAAGGCGGAACTGTTCGAACTGATCGATCCCAGAAAAGACTTCTAACTGACCCCCGAGCAGGTGCTGGGCATTGCGAGCAGCGGTGGTGGTAAGCTGGCTTTGGAGGCGGTCAAGGCGCAACTGCTCGAACTGATCACAGCGCCTTACAACCTGACTCGCGAGCAGGTGGTGGCCATTGCGAGCAGCAGTGGAGGCAGGCAGGCCTTGGAGGCGGTCAAGGCGGAACTGCTCGAACTGATCGATCCCAGTAAAGACTTCCAACTGACCCTCGATCAGGTGGTGGCCATTGCGAGTAACAACGGCGGCAAGCATGCCCTGGAGGCGGTCAAGGCGCACTTGCCCGATCTGATTACAGCGCCTTACAACTTAACCCGCGATCAGGTGGTGGTCATTGCGCGCAACAATGGCGGTAAGCAGGCCCTGGAGGCGGTCAAGGCGAAACTGAACCGCCTCGGGTTTCGCGGAGGCCTGTTGGCTTAAGTTTGACGGGTGCGGTTTTTCCTGGCCAAGACTTGAGCTGACGTTTGTCCGTCAGTTCAAGTCTTGGCCAGGAAATATAACGCCGCACGGGACGCATTTCAAGGTTGTGGTTCATGGTGTGCTTCCTTTGAGCGGGTGTTCTCTTTGTCACGCTTGAATTCATCATCCCAGTACGACTGCCGACGGTGGTGCGCGTAGATTTGTAGTTCCTGCTTGCGATCCAGTAGCACTGTCGAGTCGTACGGCGGAGCGTCTCGCACGGCTTGCCGGGTCAGGTCGACGCACACCGTAGCCTCGTTCCAGCTGATATCCTTGATCCACTGGGGAGCGATCAGTACCTGGTGACCCACCCACCAGTTGCTCGTATCCACGATGAGGTAACGAATGGCCCAGGTGCCGTCCTCGACGAGAAAGCCCTGAACATGGCCGATGTCGCCATCGGTGGCGTGAATGTGATGGCCGACCACTGTCTTGCAGCTGCGAAGATGGGGATTGTCTCTTTCGTGTCTCACCGCCTCTGCCTCTTGCATCTGGGTTTCCGTGGGCGTCCCGTGGCCACCGTAGCCCAACATCATGTCGGGGTACAGGCCAACGCCCCACAGCCCGGCGCCACCCCAGTAGTATGCATCGCCGTAGTAGGCGGTGAACTCCATCTCGTGCTGGCGGGACACTGGCCGTTCGGTATCGACATCCGGGCTGTTTCTGACCTGCTCTTTCGTAATCGAGACCGGCATGAGCCTTTTTGTCCACTCAGGTCGGGTGACTGCTATGGGCGAAATCAGAACCTTGCGGCTGGTGAGCCAATCACCCGTTTCGACGACGAGGTAGCGTACAACCCATCTTTCGTCATCAAAGAAGAAATCTTTCACCTTGCCGATCTCACCATCAGTGGCACTGACGACGAAGTTCTTCAGATCATTCGTGTTGCGCAACATGGGAGCCTTTCGTTGCATTCGACAACCCTGGGATTCAGACCTGCAGGTGGAATGTGGCAGTTAAGCAGGGCAGTTTTACAACGCCATACCGCACAATGCGCGCTTTGCTCTCACAGCGTCTGTGCTTCAGCGCACACAAAGACAGGTAAGCACGGGCAACGCTCGCAAGCACGTCATTGGCCTGCTTGGCCCATTTCGGGGACTCTTAGCCAAGATGCCCTCGGTTGATCCCAGCTACAAACGCTTGGCTGATCGGGTGGCTTTCCTAAAATTTTCGGAAAAGTTGGATTTTGTTTTTCAACCGCAGAATTCAAATCGCCATCAAAAGAAAGGGTGGGATGAAATGCTATCGCTCCGAGCGTCTCAATCTCAAGGCGTTGCTAATGACCGACACTGAACTCAAACTCATGGCCAGTGCGGCAATCATGGGTGACAACAACCAGCCTGTGAAAGGAAACAAGACGCCTGCCGCCAGTGGCACGCCCAATGCGTTGTAGACGAAGGCGAACCCCAGGTTCTGCTTCATGTTGGCCACCGTTTCGGTTGAAATAGCCCTGGCCTGGGCAATGCCGCGCAAGTCGCCTTTGACCAGCGTGACCTGCGCACTGTTCATCGCCACATCGGTGCCGGTACCCATGGCCACACCCACGTTGGCCTTGGCCAATGCGGGTGCATCGTTGATGCCGTCGCCCGCCATTGCCACGATGAGACCCTCGCGTTGCAGCTTGTCGACCAGGGCCAATTTGTCGGCAGGTTTGACCTCGCCTTGAACCTCGGTGATGCCCAGTTTGGCGGCCACCGCCTTGGCCGTGGTCAGACCGTCACCGGTGGCCATGATGACGCGTATGCCGCTGGCGGCGAGCGTGGCCAACGCCTCGGCCGTATTAGCCTTGATGGGGTCAGACACAGCGAGCAAGCCCACCGCCTGGTCATCCACCGCCAGCACCATCACGCTGGCACCCTCGGCGCGCAAGCTTTCAGCCTGGGGTTTCCAGACCTCGGTTGCCACGCCCAGTTGCGTCATCAGCGCAGTGTTGCCCAAGGCCAATTGCTTGCCAGCCAGCGTGCCGCGCACACCCATGCCAGTGCTGCTCTCAAACCCTTCTACCTTGTCCAGCACCAAGCCACGTTCACGTGCGGCCCGCACGATGGCATCAGCCAACGGGTGTTCGCTGCCCTGATCCAGGCTGGCTGCCAAGCGCAGCACTTCAGCCTCGATAAAACCTGGGGAGCCGACCACTCGGTCGAAACGTGGTTTGCCTTCGGTCAACGTTCCGGTTTTGTCCACAATCAAGGTGTTGACCTTGCAGAAGTTCTCGATTGCGGCCGCATCACGGAACAACACGCCCTGGGTGGCAGCGCGGCCAGTCGCCACCATGATGGACATGGGCGTTGCCAAACCCAGCGCACAGGGGCAGGCGATGATGAGCACGGCCACCGCGTTGATCAAGCCATAGACCCAGCTGGGTTCGGGCCCCACCAGTCCCCACACCACAAAGGTCAGCACTGCAATGCCGACCACCGTGATGACAAAGTAACCGGCCACTTGATCCGCCATGCGCTGCATCGGCGCGCGGGAGCGCTGCGCCTGAACGACCATCTGCACAATGCTGGCCAATACGGTTTGCGCGCCCACTTTTTCGCAGCGCATCACCAGCGCACCGTTGGTATTGAGCGTGGCACCAATCAGTTTGTCGCCCACGCGTTTAGTCACGGGCATGGGCTCGCCAGTGAGCATGGATTCGTCGACCGCGCTGCCGCCTTCGGTCACCACACCGTCCACTGGAACCTTCTCGCCGGGGCGTACGCGCAGCATGTCGCCCACATGCACGTGGGTCAGCGGCACATCTTCCTCGCCGCCACCTTCGTTGATTCGGCGGGCCGTCTTGGGTGCCAGACCCAGCAGAGATTTGATGGCGGCCGAGGTTTGAGAACGCGCCTTGAGTTCAAGAATCTGGCCAAGCAGCGTCAACGAAATGATCACCGCAGCCGCTTCAAAGTAGACCGCCACACGGCCCATGGCCACAAACGAGGCCGGAAACACCTGCGGCACCAGTGTGGCCACCACGCTGTACACAAAGGCCGCGCCGGTGCCCAAACCAATCAGGGTCCACATGTTTGGGCTGCGGTTCACCACCGACTGCCAGCCGCGCTGGAAGAAAGGCCAGCCAGCCCACCAAACGATAGGCAAACTGAGCACCAGCTCGATCCAGCTTTGCGTGGCCATTTCGAACCATTGGAAGCGGTGCCCCGCCATAGCCAGCACGGTGACCACAACGGTCAAAGGCAGGGTCCAGATGAAGCGGCGTTTGAAGTCTGCTAGCTCGGGGTTCTCGCCCTCGTCGAGGGTCGGCATTTCGGGCTCCAGCGCCATGCCGCACTTGGGGCAGGCGCCGGGATGGTCCTGGCGTACTTCGGGGTGCATGGGACAGGTGTAGACCGAGCCGCTGACACCACTGGCTGAGGGCGCTGGAACAACAGTCGCAGCTGAGGCAGGCTTAGGTGCGTACTTGGCTGGGTTGGCCGCAAACTTAGCCTGGCAGCCTGCGCTGCAGAAGTAAACCGACTTGCCCTCGTGTTGCAATACATGGGCTGATTGCGGCGTGACCGCCATGCCGCATACTGGATCTTTCAGACCCACAACGGGAGCGCTGACCGCGGTATTGTTGTGGTTGCTTGCGCAGCATGCAGGGCTTACTTTGGGTTGTGGCTGTGCACTGGAATCTGAACGCTTGACTTGAATCAAGGATACTTCGTTCATCATATTCTCCGCTTGTGGAAATCGATTGCCCGAGCTTAAACTCTGTACCCAACCCCAGAGTCAATAACTTTTTCATGACCACTGCCAAGCCAACATCCATGACCATCGGTCGTCTCGCGCGCGCCGCAGGCGTCGGCGTTGAAACCATCCGCTATTACCAGCAGCGTGCCTTGCTTCCAGTGCCCACCACCGTGGGTGCCTACCGACACTATCCGGTGGAACTAGCCTCGCGCATCCGCTTTATCAAACGGGCCCAGGAACTGGGGTTTTCGTTAGACGAGATCGCTGAGTTGTTAAGCTTGGAAGACGGTTGTGACCGTATTTCCATTCGTCGTGTCGCGTCGGACCGTTTACACCAAATCTCCCACAAGCTCATTGACCTGAAACGGATGCAAAAGGCGCTCAAGCACCTGATCACGCAGTGCGAGCACACTCAGGCGGACCTGCCCTGTCCCATCATTTCTACGTTGGCGCAGTCCGGCATACGCCACGCTAATTCTGCCTCCCAAGCCAGTTGTCAAACCCAGCGATCTCTTTCTTCTGCACCGAAATAGCTGAGCATTTCATTTTGCTTTGGTTCTGCCGCACGGTAAGTGCGGCAACGCACGGACGTTGTATGCAAGCGCCCGTATTGTGGATTCAGTGCCATTGGTTTGTAGTTGATGTAGATCAAGTGGTTCCCCACAACCACGGCGTAGCATGAGTTAAGGTTGGGCAGCACTGAAGAACATGGAGATCATGCCTGCTGCTGCAACAACTGCCCCCTTGGAGCGGCGTTATGCGCAGCTATCGCTTGACCTATTGGAACTGAAGATCGGTGTAAAGCCGTTCTTCATCAAAGCATGATTCGAGGCCTTTGTTGTTCTCGTTTGCAACTCTCTCTGCCACGTTGAGCGCTGCCGCACGGTTTAGCTGGCGGCATGAATACGCCGTCCGAAGCGGTGCCATGCACCGAACCCATGGCGTCCACTTTCTAACATTTACCAAGAGTCACCATGAAAAACCTACGCATACTTTCTCTTGCATTGGTCATAGGCACCATCAGTGCATTCGCCTTGGCTGCTGATGAAAAACACGACGCCCACCACCCGGTGAGTACGGTCTTGGCTGCATCACCCAAAGTCGCGCCCGACACGACAAAGCCCGACATGGCGCGCATGGAAATGCAGATGAAGGGCATGGCAGAGATGCACGACAAGATGATGGCCGCCAAAACGCCCGAAGAGCGCCAGGCCCTGATGGAGCAGCACATGAAGGCCATGCAAGAAGGCATGGGCATGATGAATGGCATGGCCGCCACAGGCATGAAGGGTGATTTGGCTTCGCGCCAAAAGATGATGGAAAAACGCATGGAGATGATGCAGTCCATGATGCAGATGATGATGGATCGCCTTCCTATCGTGCCGGTCAAGTAAGGGAGAGACCATCATGGCACCCTATCGCACGGGCCTTTTTCGCCTGGTTACTCAACTGCTTGACGCGTTGATGACGGCCTGGACCGATCAAAGGTTCAAAGCGGCTCGATCAACCCGGTGGTTTTGTCCGCCACGGTGGGCGATTTTGAGGGCGCCCAATTGGTTGCCGAGTTCAGCGCACCGTGTCAGTGTCCAGCCACGCTCGAGTCCGTAGAGCAGCGCGGCACGAAATGCATCACCACACCCTGTGGGATCAATCAGCGCTGTGGCCGTACAACCCGGGATCAATGTGCGCTCACCCTGTTGCCAAACCTCACAGCCATGGGCTGCCAGCGTCACAACCACACCGTTGAGGTGTGAGCGTGATAGGGTGGCCAAACTCTCTCCTGTGCGCTCGCAGAGCATGCGGGCTTCATAGTCGTTGAGTGCCACCCAACTGGCTTGCTGCACCAAATGTTTGAGCTCGGTGCCGTTGAACATGGGCAACCCTTGGCCAGGATCAAAAATAAACGGGATTTTCGCGGTTACCAGTTGTGTGGCGTGTTGCAGCATGGCGTCTCGGCCATCAGGGGCGATGATGGCCACGCGAATGTCGCTGCGGGCAGGGACCGTGGTTTGGTGAGCCTCTTGCATGGCGCCAGGATGAAAGGCGGTGATTTGGTTGTTGTCCGTGTCGGTGATGATGATGGCTTGGGCCGTGTAGTGATGGGGGATGGTGCGCACAAACTCGGTGCTCGCACCCCAGCTTTGTAGTCGCTCGAGGTACGGGGCACCATCATCTGCCCCTACCGCCGCCATCACCAGTGGCTTGCCTCCAAGCTGCGCCAGGTTGTAGGCGATGTTGCCCGCACAGCCGCCAAACTCACGGCGCAAAGTGGGCACCAAAAATGACACATTCAAAATGTGTACCTGGTCAGGCAATATTTGTTGTGCAAATTGGCCTGGAAAGGTGGTGATGGTGTCAAATGCCAGGGATCCGCAGATCAGTGCCGCCATGGTGGCTCCAGTTGAGGGTGGGGTGTATGGGTACAGCTTGCTCAAGGGTAAAATGCTTCAACGGTATAGCCCATAATGCGTTGTTCTTTGTCGTTGAGTTGAAATTGCAGTTGGGTTTCAGCATCAGGCTCAATCGCCTTGGCTGGGGCCTTGAAATCAAGGGGGTGCAGCATGCGTCGGGTAATGAGCAGGCCGTTGGCATCACGCAAGCTGAGATCGAGCGAAGGCATGGCAACGGCAAAGGGGCTTTGGTTGCGCAACACCACAGACAACAAAAAGGCGTCTTTGGTGTTAGCTTGTCGAGCCAGCGTCGTACTCTCAACCACCACGCTGGCAATGCGGCGTGGCGCTTGCACTTGACACTGCATGAGTTGGCACCAGCCCATGAGCCAGGGGGCAGAGGCTGGCCAGCGCGCTGCGGTGATGTCGCGAAAGTGGTGCATGACTTGCAGCAATAAGGCGCTTGCAAGGATCACACTGGCACCCAGGATTAGGCGTCGAACGCGGGGGCTTTGCCATTTGGCCTGACGCTCAGCCAGTCGCACAAATTCGAGCGTGGCGGGCTCATAGTCGTCATCCACCTCGTCACTGATCGATTCTGTACCTGCAAAGATGGTGTCTGCATCGGCGGCGGGGGCTGGGACTGGGACTTTGCGCCGCTGCGCAAAGGGCCTGAGCTCAGTGGCTTTGCGGCCGGTTGTCAGGCCATGAGCCACGATATTAAAGTCCAGTGGTGGCTCGGTAAAGTGGGCTTGTTCTCGAGACCTGGGCTCCCGGGCCGCTGTAGGGTTGCCGTCGGAGCGGCGGCGGGCTAAGGGTGAGTCAAGAGGGGGGGGGGCCTTGCGGCTGCTGGCCGCCGAGAATTCTTTGTTTTTGATGGATGGGGGCTGGGTCCCCGTGGGGCCCTCTGGGTCGCGGGATGACTTGGGGCGGTGGCTTTCGCGCAATTTTTTGCGGCCCCCCAGGGCCTCACTGGCGTCGCCTTGCCAGCGCGCTGGCGTATCGCGTTCAAGGTCGAACAGCGCTTGCAGGGCATTGAAGACTGTGCCGCAGCGGCCACAGCGAACCCACCCCTCAGAGACTTTGAGTTGATCTTGGACGATGCGAAAGACCGTTTTGCATGAAGTGCAGCGAGTGGCCAGACTCATGGTGGGGGGGTCATCTTAAACAGCACCTGGTGCGGCACCCAGGACAGGTGAGGGCGGTCATGTTGGAGGCAGCTATCTTGCTGGAGGGGGGGCCAGGTTTCAAGGTGTTCACGCTCCTGGGCTCGACCGACTGCTGTTTTCAAGATCAATTCTCAACATCATGGTTTGCAATCATAAGGGGGCGCGTTGGCCTGTCATCAGTATCCACCCTTCTTCTTCGCAAGAAACGGTGATGTGCAGCCCACCGGCGTAGGCTGCTTGCAACTCGGTGGCTTGGCGGGAGAGGATGCCCGCCAAAATGAGGTGCCCGTTTGGGCGTACCAAACTCCAAAGTAATGGGGCTAATAATTTGAGCGGCGTAGCCAAAATATTGGCCATCACCAGGTCGAACTGACCTGCAACGATATCTGGTAAGCCCGTCTGCACAGGCACCCCATTGGCCAGTGCGTTGGCTTGTGTGGATTGCACAGCGGATGAATCGATGTCAACAGCCACCACCTCACGCGCGCCGTGCAGTGCTGCACCAATGGCCAAAATCCCTGAGCCGCAGCCGTAGTCTAAAACGCGATGCCAGCCTGTTGCCGGGGCGTTAAGGGCGATCCAGCGCAGACACATGCGGGTTGTTGGGTGGGTGCCGGTGCCAAAGGCCAGGCCAGGGTCTAGCCCAATGACGCGTTGTGCTTGACTGGGCGGGGTGTGCCAGCTAGGTACCACCCAAAAGTCTGGCGTGATAGCGACGGGCTGGAATTGAGACTGTGTCAATTCCACCCAGTCGTGGTCTGGGACGGGCTCGATGGGGCCTACTTGAATCAATGGGCCCCAAGCTTGGGCTTGGATCAGTTCAGCGGCTTCTTGGGCCAGGGCGTGGGTGTTGAACAGTGCTTTGATGAGCGAGTTGTCCCAGCCTGGGGCGGGGGCTGGCATGCCGGGCTCGCCAAACAGCGCTTGCTCGGCCTCGGTGTTGGCATGGGCATCTTCGACGCTGGCCGATAAAGCCCCCAGCTCGTCGATCAATGCATCAGAAAGGGGGTCAACCCACTCACCTGGAGCGCGGAGTTGTAACTCAAACATGGTGGTGTCTCGGTGTCAGCGCTTGTGCTGGCTCATCCAGTGTTCGAGGTAGTGAATGCTGGTGCTGCCTTCGATGAATTTTGCATCGGCCAACAGCTCACGGTGCAGCGGTATGTTGGTTGAAATGCCCTCGACAACCATTTCGGACAAGGCGATGCGCATGCGTGCCAGTGCTTGATCGCGGGTGTCACCATGGGTGATGATTTTGCCAATCATCGAGTCGTAATGTGCAGGCACGAAGTAGTTGGTATAGGCGTGCGAGTCGACCCGTACCCCGGGACCACCTGGCGCATGCCAGGTGGTGATGCGACCCGGCGATGGGGTGAACTTGTAGGCATCTTCGGCGTTCACGCGGCACTCGATGGCATGGCCATTGACCTGAATTTGACGCTGAGAGAAGGGCAGCTTTTCATTGGCCGCAATGCGAATTTGTTGCTGCACGATGTCAATGCCTGTCACCATCTCGGTCACAGGGTGTTCAACTTGCACGCGGGTGTTCATCTCGATGAAATAAAACTCACCGTTTTCAAACAAGAACTCAAAAGTGCCTGCCCCTCGATAGCCGATTTTTTTGCAGGCTGCCGTGCAGCGGTCTCCGATGCGCTCGATCATTCGACGTGGTATGCCCGGGGCTGGCACTTTTGAGTTCTTGTTTGAAAACGGTGAGTTTTATTTCATCGAGATGAACACCCGCGTGCAAGTTGAACACCCTGTGACCGAGATGGTGACAGGCATTGACATCGTGCAGCAACA
>JANMEO010000186.1:0-26483 GCA_031376995.1 Burkholderiales bacterium | reverse complement strand
CGATGAGGCCGAGCCCGAAGACCAGGCCTGCTAGGAGCGAAGTGAAGATCGTTGTCATGAGGAGTTTCTCAGTTACTGAACAAATGACGTGCTGCGAAGACCGTGGCAAAGCCCGCGCTCATGAATGTCGCGGTCGCCACGAGGGAGCGTGGTGACAGGCGCGCCAGCCCGCACACGCCGTGGCCGCTGGTGCAGCCCGAGCCGTAGCGCGTGCCTATACCCACCAGCAGTCCGGCCGCGATCAGGAGCCCGAAGGATGCGTCGATCTTGGGTAGCGTCAGCGCCGCGAACAGCCCGTAGATCAATGGTGAGCCGACGAGCCCGATCACGAACGCGGCGCGCCAGGCTAAGTCTCCCGAGATCGGCTTGAATAACCCGCCAATGATGCCGCTGATGCCGGCGATCCGAGCATTGAGCAGCACAAACATCGCCGCAGCAATGCCGATCAATACACCGCCCACCAAGGCGGACCAGGGGGTGAACTCAGTCCATGCAGTCGTCATCGTTTTTCCTTCGGGCAGTAGAGGTGGTAAAGGACAGCAAGAATCTCGAGCAGATAGGGATCGGCCACGCTGTAAAAGATGTTTTTGCCGTCTCGGCGTGTGGCCACCACGCCTTCATTGCGCAGCACGCCCAGCTGCTGCGACAGGGTCGGCTGGCGGATGCCGAGTTGCGCCTCGAGATCGCTGACGCACATCTCGTCTTGCGACAGCTGGCACAGCAGCAACATGCGCTCAACGTTGGCCAGCAGCTTCAGCGCGCCGACCGCCTGATCGGCGGCCCGGCGAAGCACCTTGGGGTCGAGGGTGGAGGGCGACTTCTTCATGAGTTGACTTCGAGTTTTGACAAGCTTGTCATTAATTATACTTATTAATATAATATCCTTCAATAGATTGAAAATTGAAAACCTGGATAAGCGGAGCACCCCATGAGTGAACGAAGCACGACGCAGGCCTTCTTCGACCCCAAGACTTGGACTGTCACCTATGTTGTTTGGGATCCAGGCACAAGACATGCGGCCATCATCGACCCGGTGCTCGACTACGACTTCAAGTCCGGCCACACTGGCACCGCCTCGGCCGATCAGGTGCTTGCCTACGTTGCGCAGAATGCCCTCCAGGTTGATTGGATTCTGGAGACCCACGCCCATGCCGATCACCTCTCAGGCGCCCGTTACCTGCAACAACGCGTGAATGGCCGAATCGCCATCGGCGAGAACATCCGCGTGGTTCAGGCGACCTTCAAGAAGCTCTACAACCTGGAGCGCAGCTTCCTGCCGGATGGTAGCCAGTTTGACCACCTGTTCAAGGACGGCGAGACCTTCATGATTGGAGGCGTCGAGGCTACCGCGATGCTGGTGCCAGGCCACACGCCGGCTGACATGGCCTATCTGATCGACGGCTCGGTGTTTGTTGGCGATACGCTGTTCATGCCCGACATCGGCAGCGCCCGTGCCGACTTTCCCGGCGGTGACGCGCATCAGCTTTACAACTCGATGCGCAGGCTGCTTGCCCTTGCGCCAGAGACCACGATGTATGTCTGTCACGACTACCCACCCGCCACGCGAGCGGCGCGTTGGAAGACAACAGTTGGCGAGCAAAAGGCTCACAACATCCACGTGCGAGACGGCATCAGCGAGGAAGATTTCGTGGCGATGCGGCAGGCCCGCGATGCCACCCTCGAGGTACCGACGCTGATCCTGCCGTCGATCCAGGTCAACGTGCGCGCAGGACAGCTACCGCCTGCCGACGAGAACGGCGTCTCTTACCTGCGAATCCCTCTGAACGTGCTGCCAGTCCACAGCTAAAATTGGATCGGCAGGGTGGCTCAATTTTCAATCGGCACTTACAGGTGTCGACACCCTCAAGGCGCCTTCTGTTCTAACTCGAAGCCATAGTGAGCATCAAGCACGCCCCAAGCCTCTTCGGCGGTTTCGACAAAACAAAAGAGATTGATGTCTTCAATGGCAATCATCCCTGTGTCAACCAGCACATCAAAGTCAATCACACGACTCCAAAACACCCTGCCAAACAAAAGGATAGGGCGGCGGCGGCACTTGCCTGTCTGAATCAGTGTGAGGGTCTCAAACAATTCGTCCAAGGTTCCAAAGCCCCCAGGAAAGCACACCAGCGCGATGCTGCGCATTAAAAAATGCATTTTACGCAGCGCAAAATAGTGAAACTGAAAGCACAACTCAGGGGTGATGTAGGGGTTGGGCTCTTGCTCATGCGGCAACACAATGTTCAAGCCGATGCTGCGCCCACCCACCTCATAAGCGCCTCGGTTGCCCGCCTCCATGATGCCAGGGCCCCCGCCAGTGACCACATGAACCGGGATCTCCAGGCCCTTGGTACGGCTGGTGACCATGGCTGAGAACTGCCTCGCTTCATCGTAATAGCGTGACATCTCAAGCTGCGTTTGGGCTTTGCGAACAGCCTGGGCATCTTGACCTTGTTGCGCCTGTGTCAAAGCTTGCGCCGCGGCCTCCGGGGGCAAGATGCGGGCACTTCCAAAAATGACAATCGTGGAGCGGATACCCTGTTCTTGCTGAATCAGCTCGGGCTTGAGCAACTCGAGCTGCATGCGCACAGGGCGCAGCGATTCGCGCAATAAAAACTCGTTATCACTGAACGCCAATCGATAAGCGCTTTCTGGACCTGTATATGGCGATAGCGGATCGGCCTTAGCGGCATCTTCCTCGGCCGTAGGGAAGTTGCGAGCGGTCAGTGGCGAGTGCGGGTCCATGGGCACATCCGAGAGGTCGGATCTTTTGAAAGTAAGCCTCGCAGCTTAACGCGGATATCCCGATGGAAGCTGAAGATTTGAAGATGGTTGTACCTATACCCATTGAGACTGAAGATGGGTATATACCCCTCGGAACTGAAGATGATAATGGTGCAGCGAAGCTCAGGGCGGTGAGCGTACGAGCCCTCTGGATGCCTGCGAGGCGAAGTTTGTTGTAGCGATGGCTGCCAAGAGTGCGGCTCGCGCTGCTGACAGGGCTGCCTGGGCAGCTAGTGTCCCCACTTGATCCGCCTCAGGGCTGTCTTTGGCTACACGCGCGGCAGCACGGGCCACCGCTTGAGAGGCCGCTTTGGCAATCACAGCAGCGTCTCGGGCGGCCGCTGTAGAAGCATCGACAGCCCCCGGTGGGGCTACAACCGCATAAGCAGCAGCTGTTGCTGCATTGGCTGTTGCTATCGCGGTGTGGGCGGCAGCAACGGCCACTTTAGGCGCCACGTTGACAGCTTGATAGGCCGCTGAGGATGCGCGAAAGGCCGCTTGAGCGGCAGAGAATATCGCTTTTTGAGTGGAGCCGGTAACCGCCGGGGGAGAAGCTGTGATTGCAAGGGCTGTCTGGGTGAGATTCATCGCATCTCTGACGACTTCAACAGCTTGATCACGCCTAGAAGAGATCTCGAAGGTTTGATTGTTGGCTTCGTTGATTCGAATGCTGCGCGCTGCTGGCTTCGAAATGACCGGCGGTTGCGCTCTCGAATTCGATTGCAATGGCCCCAGGTCAAATCGACTTGGCCTCAACACCGAGGGGCGGACGGCTCGTGCAGGTGCTTGGTGAACCACAACGCTCTCAAGCGGGACCGTCGCCTTGGCACCGACATCAGAATTCACAACAGGGTTTAAAACAGGTTGTGGCTGAGTGGACGAATAAGAACGAATTGGAGTTGTTGCCATGTCAATTGATTTCAAAGATCTGCCCTTTGGAACGGAAGTGCTGGTTTGATACGTCGGCGACAGAATGGGGATGCACGCGCAAACGACATCTTCAACTTCAATGGGTAACAACCTTAGCACCTTAGCTTGAGCATGTCGACATGAGTTGATGTCTCAAGGTGTTGGGTCCCCCAGAAGCTATACCCGTCGGGTTCAAGGGCCACAAACGCTGCAAGTGGGGTCACGCTGAACGCACAGTGATGTCCAGACCATGCTTTGAGCGTGCAGCATCAACAAACGACCCACCACAGGGGTGCCCGTGGGTGCGAGCAGCTTGAGTGTCTCTGCAGCCTGCATACTGCCAACGATACCGACCAAGGGTGCAAAGACACCCATGGTTGCACAGGCCACATCCGGGGCCTCAGATTGAGGAGGAAAAATGCAGGCGTAGCAAGGACGGGTGAGATCATCTGGCGCGCCGGGGGTCTTGGGCAGGTGCACTGACAACTGCGCATCCCAGCCGGTGGCTGCGCCCGACACCAGTGGCTTGGCCCGGCGCACGCAAACGGCATTGGTCGCCTGCCGGGTGGCAAAGTTGTCACTGCAGTCAACCACCACGTCGGCTTTTTTGACCAGGGTATCTAGATTGTCACGATCAGCACGTTGGGCGAGCGCCTGCACATGGGTGTTGGGGTTGAGCGCCTGAATGGCCTGTCGGAGTGAATCAACCTTGGCTTGCCCAACCCGGTTGCTGGTGTGGGCAATTTGCCGTTGCAGGTTGGTCAGATCAACGCAGTCATCATCGACCAAAGTCAATGCACCCACCCCAGCGGCGCCCAAATACAGACCCGCAGCGCAGCCGAGCCCCCCCGCCCCGATGATGAGGACATGTGATGACAACCAGCGATTTTGCGCCTCAACACCCAATTCGGGCAGCAAAATATGGCGCGAGTAGCGCAACAGTTGATGATCATCCATGGATGAAGCCCACGAGCCAACTTGAGCGCCAGAAAGCAGGTTGACTTTGGTTAGCTTTAGTTAACCTCAATCAGCCTCAGCAGCTTTACGTTCGGTCATGGTTTTGCTAACAACCACGGCTTTACCTTTCAAGTGGTTCAGCGCTTGGGTGAGTTGAAAGTCATCTGGGCTGCCCAACTCAGCAGGGGGCTTGGGGGTGCTGGACTTGGCCAGTTCTTCTTCAAGGCGTTTGCGGGCTTCGTCACGGGCCTTTTCACGGGCCTCATCTTTTTTCTCTTCGCCCAGACCATTACTGATGTGCTTTTGCAAATCGGCTTCACGCATGCGCAAGACGCCAAACAAATTGCCCTCAGCCGACTCGTCAACCATCACGTCGGGCACAATGCCAGAGGCCTGAATTGAGCGGCCGCTGGGCGTGTAATAACGTGCAGTAGTGATTTTGAGGCCTGTTTCAGGGGTGAGTGAGCGTACGGTTTGCACCGAGCCCTTGCCAAAGGTCTGAGCGCCCATGATGGTGGCCCGCCGATGGTCTTGCAAAGCGCCTGCCACAATCTCGCTGGCAGAAGCTGAACCCTCATTGACCAAGACAACCAAAGGCACACTTTTCACCGCCCCCGGTAAGCGACGCAAAGGGTCGCTAGAAGCCCCACCCCGGCGCGTGTAATCCTCGGGGGCGGCCTTGAACTCTTCATTGGATCCCTGAATCTGCCCCTTGGTCGAGACCACAGTGACATTTTTGGGCAAAAAAGCCGCTGATATCGCAACCGACGCCTCTAATAAACCGCCAGGGTCATTGCGCAGGTCGAGAATTAAGCCTTTAAGCTCAGGTTCTTCTTTGAAGATATCACCCAGTTTTTGGGCAAAATCTTCAACCGTTCGGTCTTGAAATTGGCTGACTCGCAACCAACCATAGCCCGGCTCGACGACTTTGCCGCGCACGCTTTGCTGGCGAATCTCTTCTCTGACAATCGTGAGGGGAAAGCTGCGGTTTTCAGAGCGCCGAAAAACCATCAGCATGACCTTGGTTTTGGGCTCGCCCCGCATGCGCTTGACAGCTTGATCCATGCTCAAGCCCTTGACAAAGGTGTCATCAATTTTAGTGATGAGGTCACCCGACTTGATGCCCGCTCGAAAGGCTGGAGTGCCTTCAATGGGAGACACCACCTTGACTAGGCCGTCATCCATGGCAATTTCGATACCCACACCCACAAATTTGCCCGTGGTACCTTCCCGAAATTCGCGAAAACTCTTTTTGTCAAAATATTGACTGTGAGGGTCAAGGCCAGCAACCATGCCTGAAATAGCATCGGTGATGAGTTTTTTTTCATCAACCTCTTCGACGTAGTCAGACTTGACAATGCCAAAGACCGCGGCAAGTTGTTGCAACTCTTCAAGGGGTGGCTGGGCGCTGGGGCGTGCCGCAACCGCTTGAATTTGCATGGTCGCTAGGGCTCCTGCGACTGCGCCCACAGCGACCCAAGCGGTAACTTTAAGTTTACGACCCATCGTTTTGCATCCTGTAGCAGCCTAGTTAGCTGCGGTTTTTGGGCAAGTTTTGTGGCTCTGCCGGTCAGCTCCAGTATATGACTGTGCATCGGCTTTGAGTCATTAATCTGGGAGAAGTTCAGGCTAAATGCACAGGCTTTGTCAGCTCTGTGGGGCAAACACCCGCAGAACTTGAGAAGCCTGCGCAACACACTGCAAGTCTCGGATCAAATCAATGACCCGAGCCAAAACGGTTTCGGTAGTGGCGCAGGGCCTCAAACAGAGCCTTGATCGAAGCTGATAAACGATGAATCTGGTTAGAGGATGTTCGTTCCTCCGAATCAAATTCAAGAGGCTCGATGTTATCTTGCCGCTTGATTGATTCAGCATACAACGTGAGCAATGCCACAGGTCGAATGACCCCATAGCGCATGAAAGCAAGCACACAGCAAACCAAAAGGAAGAACAAGGCAATAGCAGACCACGCATGGATTGACATTTGACTGAATATCTCTATTGCACTGCGCTGCATCATCACCTCAACAGACACAACGCCAATGATGCCGCCCTCTTTATAACCATAGCCCTGGTTACCGGGGTAGCTGGTGCGCACCGCCTCGGGGGCGCTGCCCTCGCTTTCATGGCAACGCAAGCAGGCCTTGGTGGCCACAATGGGCCGCGCATATAACAATTTTTCACCCTGAATTTCATAGTAGTCGGTGCTGCGAGCAAACTGCAAAATCTGATTGACGTTTTCAGTGGTCAGGTTCTCAGACTTGAGCCCAGAGGCGGCAAGTTTTGCGCGGACCACCTCAAGCGCGCTGAGCTCAAAACGCTTGGCCAGATTGTCACGATTCAACGGATTGTCACTGATCATTTTGAACCGGATGGGTGTATTTGCTTGATGCAGTACATCACTGATCTCACGCTGTATCAGTGCGGGATTTTTCCAGTGGTAGATCGTCACAGGAGACACCCCATCAACGGCACTGACTTCGAACGCAGAGGGGACTGGGCGAGGAACCACATAGCGGTCCAAAGCAACGCCAACCTCATAGCTCGACTGGGCATCTGTCTTCACCCAAATGCCGCGAGGCCGCGAAGACCAGACACCAATGGCTTCAGCCACATCGGCATAAGCACTGCCAGATCGGTAGGCCTGCGCCACATTGATGTCATTGACCACTTGCGACAAGGCCACAACAGCCGCTGCAACAACGGCTCCCAACAAGACGGAAAGCTGGGTATTGATCCCCAAGCGTTTAAAAATGCGGATCATTCAAAAACCCTTTTCAAGCAAAAGCGCCATGGTGCACAACAGGCTGCTCGGGGGTTGAGCACAGGCCCAACCATTTCATTCGTCATCAAAGCTTCTGAGATCTCCTGAGCTTTCGCCGGCATCCAGGATGCCCAAGGCTTGTTTGGTGAACAGCGCTCGGTCGCGAGGGCTTGAAATGAAGTCTGCCAACGCCTCAACGAACGTAAGCGCTGACAGCCCCTGGCCGTGCTGCCTCATGACGCTTTGCGCCTGGTCTGCGGCCGCCAAGCCAGTAAAGTCGCCCATCAGATAAATGATCTTCTTTTTCACCCCGTCCTCCGCAGGTGGCTCCATCAAACTAGGGGGCCGCTCGACCGAGCGGCTGAAGCTGGGAAGAATTTGCATGATGGCTTCAGCATTGCGAACAATCAAAGCCGCTGCGCCGCGCCTTATCGCATGCGTGCGGTCAACCAGACTGGGCGTTGATGACATCAAAATAACCGGTGCGAACACATTCGCGTGGCGTAGCGCAAAAATGATCTGCGTGCCACTGGTGTGGCAGCGCAGCTCGGCCAGATCAATGAAGATGGCGACATAGGGGTGGCCCTGAGCCAACCTAACAGCCTCAACCGAGGTGTTGCACGTGTCGTGCTCAACCCACAGGCCAGCCAGCACAGCAGGAAACTGCGTCACGATCAAGACACGCGCATCTTGCGTCGGTGTCTTGGACATCTTGTCTGTGTCGTGTTCGTACATTGGAGTAACGAGTTTCAAAAGACTTTGCTTCATGATGGCCTACTTCACGGGGTCTTGTCTCGAGAGAGAAAGGGAGACATAGAGAGATAGAGAGATAGAGAGATAGAGAGGGTACCAACACCGCGTCAATGTTGGCTCACCCAGGATACTCGCGCTCGCGCTCGCGCTCGCGGGCATGGGGCAGGGGGCATGGGGCATGGGGCATGGGGCATGAGGCATGAGGCATGAGCGTGCAAAATGCCAGCCATTGCCCCCCAAGCCCAGGACTCAGAGCGCTTTGAGTGAGGACCAACCCTCAACCTAGTGCCACGAGACCCGACGCCAAAATGCGTTAAGCCAGGAGACAAAAAATTTGGCAGCAGGCTCAGGAGTCATAATTTTATACTCCTTACTCCAGGCACACCCCCTGAAACTTAAAAAGTCAGTCAGCGTCTTCAGACACGCTGGACACATGCCAACTGCGTGTCACATGCCCATCAGCGTTGACGCTTTCAAGTTCAACACCGAAGCCCCATAAACGATTCACATGCTTGAGCACTTCGAGCGAGCCTTCGTGCAAAGGCCTGTCGTTGTTTTGCAAGTGTCGCAGCGTCAGTGAGCGGTCACCCCTGAGATTGACGCTCCAAACTTGAATATTGGGCTCGCGGGCGCTGAGATCGTATTGATGACTGAGCGTTTCGCGCACACGACGGTAGCCACTGTCGTCGTGGATGGCAGCCACTTCGAGCTCGTTTTCCCTTTCATCGTCAGAAATAGCAAAAAGACGAAGATCGCGGATGAGGTGTGGGGAGAGGTATTGTCCAATGAAACTCTCGTCCTTGAAGTTGCGCATGGCGTGATCTAGCGTCAGCAGCCAGTCACTGCCAGCAATATCGGGAAACCAGCGCCGGTCTTCTTCGGTAGGAATCTCGCAGATGCGCTTGATGTCGGTGTACATGGCAAACCCGAGTGCATAGGGATTGATGCCGCTGTAAGCCCGGTGGCTCACGGGGGGCTGAAACACCACGTTGGTGTGCGACTTGAGCCACTCAATCATCATGCCGTCTGACAAATGCCCATCCGTGTACATCGTGTTGAGCAGGTGATGGTGCCAGAAGGTTGCCCAGCCTTCGTTCATGACTTGAGTTTGTCGCTGCGGATAAAAATATTGTGCGATCTTGCGCACAATGCGCACCACTTCGCGTTGCCAGGGTTCAAGCAGAGGGGCATTTTTTTCAATGAAGTAAAGCAAGTTTTCTTGCGGCTCCTCAGGAAAGCGCTTGGTGGCAGCCTCACCCACGGCTTTGCTAATTTTAGAAGGCAGGGTGCGCCACATGTCGTTGACTTGCTGCTGAGCATAAGCCTCGCGATCTTTACGCTCAGCCTCTTCTTGAGCCAATGATTTTCGGCTGGGACGACGGTAGCGATCAACCCCGTGATTCATCAGCGCATGGCAGCTATCAAGCAGTTTTTCAACCTCGTCGATACCATGACGCTCTTCGCATTCATGAATGTAGTTTTTAGCATAAACCAAATAATCAATGATGCTGGAGGCATCGGTCCACATGCGAAACAGGTAGTTGCCCTTGAAGAAGCTGTTGTGCCCATAGGCGGCATGAGCAATCACCAGGGCCTGCATGGCCAAGGTGTTTTCTTCCATCAAATAACTGATGCAGGGGTTGGAGTTGATGACGATCTCATAGGCCAGGCCCATGTGGCCACGGCGGTAGTTTTTTTCGGTGGCAATGAACTCTTTACCGTAGCTCCAGTGACGGTAATTCACTGGCATGCCCACGGAGGCGTAGGCATCCATCATTTGCTCGGCCGTGATGATTTCGAGTTGATTGGGGTAAGTGTCTAGCCCGTAGCGTTCAGCGGTTTGGCGAATCACCTCATGATATCGCTCGATCAAATCGAAGGTCCAGTCGCTGGGTGATGGCAGGGGGGTGGCAGCACGGGGTGGCGCCACCACATCAGACACGAGAAGGCTGGGGCGGGAGGGCCCTGGCTGGTGACTGCGACGGCGCTGAACAACCTGAGGGGATTCGATGCGCTCGCTCATACGGCCGCCCCTTCTTTTTTAAACAGCGCACGAAACACTGGATAAATCTGGGAGGCCTCAATGGCCTTGCGTACCGCGAAGTTTTTGGTATCAATGGCTAACGCCGCATATTCATCCCACAAACTTTGCTCTTCTTCAGCCACTTGCACATATGCAAAATAGCGGCACAAGGGCAAGATGTTGTTGCTCAACAGCTCACGACAGCGGCCGCTGTCATGGTGCCAGTTGTCACCGTCGCTGGCCTGTGCGCCATAGATGTTCCAGTCGGCAGTGGGGTAGCGAACTCGAGCGATCTCGTCCATCAAGACCAAGGCGCTGGAGACGACCGTGCCCCCTGTTTCGGTGGAGTGAAAGAAGTTTTTTTCATCAACCTCTTGGGCTTGGGTGTGATGCCGGATGAACACCAATTCGATGCGCTCGTAGTGTCGCGTCAGGAACAGATAAAGCAAGATAAAAAACCGCTTGGCCAAATCTTTGCGGGCCTCATCCATTGACCCCGAGACATCCATCAGGCAAAACATCACCGCCTTGGAGGTGGGCATTGGCACCCGAACGCGGCTGCGGTATCGCAAGTCAATGGGGTCTAAAAAGGGAATGCGCGCCAGCCGGTTGCGTAGCACCTCGATCTCGGCTTGCAAAGGGGCAATCTCGTGATGCAGCTCGTTAGCGTTTGGCAAGGCCAGCAACACGGCAAGCTGCTCTTCGAGCTCTTTCAGCGTATGGCGAGCGGTGCATCCGATGGCAATGCGCCGACCAATGGCGCCACGCATGGAGCGCACAATGTGCAAGTTGCTCGGGGTGCCGTCTGAGCTGTAGCCCGCGCGGTTGGTTTTGAACTCGGGGGTTTCGGCCAGGGTAGTGCGGGCAAGGTTGGGCAACGCCAGGTCATCAAAGAAGACCTGCATGAACTCTTCTTTGCTCAGGTGAAAAACAAAATCGTCATCACCCTCGCCCGTATCGCTGGCCTGCTGCCCCCCTTGACCCTGCCCCTCTTTGGGCCGCGCGATGCGGTCACCTTTTACATAGTCGCGGTTGCCGGGGTGCACGGTCTCACGCTTGCCGCCCTGCCCATGGCGAAACACCGGCTCAGAGATATCGCGTCGAGGAATATGCACATCTTCCCCTTGAGCCAGATCACGAATCCCTCGCCCGTCTACGGCACGTTTAACGGCCTCACGAATTTGCTCTTTATGACGGCGCAAAAAGCGTTCGCGGTTACCAATGGATTTATTTTTGCCTGCCAGGCGACGATCAATAATGTGCAGCATGCGACCTCCGAGAATGCCACTCACAAGTGCTCACGAGCTCTTGCGCACACGCAAATACCACTCGCACAGCAAACGCACTTGCTTGGAGGTGTACCCTTTGGCCACCATGCGAGTGACGAAGTCTTCATGCTTCTTCGCCTCATCGGCACTGGCCTTGGCGTTGAAACTGATGACAGGCAACAGCTCTTCAGTGTTGGAGAACATCTTTTTCTCGATCACCGTGCGCAACTTCTCGTAGCTGGTCCAGGCGGGGTTGTTACCCGCATTGTTGGCGCGTGCGCGCAAAACAAAATTGACGATTTCGTTGCGAAAATCCTTCGGATTAGAGATGCCCGCTGGTTTTTCAATTTTCTCAAGCTCGGAGTTCAAGGCACCGCGGTCAAACACTTCGCCAGTATCGGTGTCGCGGTACTCGTTGTCTTGAATCCAGTAGTCAGCGTAGGTGACGTAGCGGTCAAAAATGTTTTGACCGTATTCACTGTAGCTCTCCAGATAGGCCGTTTGAATCTCTTTACCGATGAACTCGGCGTAGCGCACGGCCAGGTGCTCTTTGATGAAGGCCAGGTAACGTTGCTCGGTCTCAGGGGGAAACTGCTCGCGCTCAATCTGCTGCTCGAGAACGTACATCAAGTGCACTGGGTTGGCTGCGACTTCTGTGCTGTCAAAGTTAAACACCTTGCTCAAAATTTTGAAGGCAAAGCGTGTGGAAATGCCACTCATGCCCTCATCAACGCCAGCGTAATCTCGGTACTCTTGGTAGCTCTTGGCACGCGGGTCAGTGTCTTTGAGGTTCTCACCGTCGTAAACCTGCATTTTCGAGTACAGGCTGGAGTTTTCAGGCTCTTTGAGCCTAGTCAGTGAAGCAAACTGCGCCATCATTTTCAGGGTGCCCGGGGCGCAGGTCGCGGCGGCCAAGGATGAGCCCCGCAAGAGCTTTTCGTAAATCTTGACCTCTTCAGACACGCGCAAGCAATAGGGCACTTTGACGATGTAGATGCGGTCTAAAAACGCCTCGTTGTTTTTGTTGTTGCGAAAAGCTTTCCACTCACTCTCGTTGGAGTGCGCAAGCACCACCCCATCAAAGGGGATGGCGCCAAAGCCTTCGGTACCTTTGTAGTTGCCCTCTTGCGTGGCTGTGAGCAAAGGATGCAATACCTTGATCGGCGCCTTGAACATCTCAACAAATTCAAGCAGGCCTTGGTTGGACAAGCACAGCCCACCTGAAAAACCATACGCATCAGGGTCATCTTGCGCAAAAGTTTCTAGCTTTCGGATGTCGACCTTGCCCACCAGTGCCGAGATGTCTTGATTGTTTTCATCACCGGGTTCAGTCTTGGCAATGCCCACTTGCTTGAGCACGGAGGGATAGCGTTTAACCACTTTAAACTGCCGAATATCGCCGCCAAACTCATCCAATCGTTTGACGGCCCAAGGGCTGAGAATGCGATGCAAATAGCGGCGCGGGATGCCATATTCTTTTTCGAGAATGGGGCCGTCTTCATCGGCATCAAACAGGCCCAGAGGCGACTCATTCACAGGCGAGCCCTTGATCGCATAAAAGGGCACCTCTTGCATGAGCAACTTCAAACGCTCAGCGATAGAGCTCTTGCCCCCGCCGACGGGGCCCAGCAAATACAAAATTTGTTTCTTTTCTTCTAAGCCTTGAGCTGCATGACGGAAGTAGCTCACCACCTGTTCAATGGCGTCCTCCATGCCATAGAACTCAGCAAAAGCTGGATAGATTTTGATGACCTTGTTGGCAAACAAACGCGACAAGCGCGGGTCGTTTCGGGTATCTACCGTTTGAGGCTCGCCGATGGCTTTGAGCATGCGCTCAGCAGCTGTGGCGTACGAGATCGGGCTGCGCTTGCAAATCGCAAGATAGTCTTCAAGCGACAGCTCTTCTTCACGGGTTCGGTCGAAGCGGGCCTTGAGGTGGCTGATGACGTCCATGCGGATCTCCTGAGTGGTCGCGACGCAAAACAAGGCTGGGGGCACAGCCAGTGTTTTGCGCCATATGGGGAAGCTCTGATGAAGTCCGAAACATGGGCTTCATCAGAGCTTTCCTGCAACGCTGAGCAGGTCACATCATGGATTGATACATCGTACTGATCGATGAGGTCTCAGGGTTAGAGTGCCGCATCTGTGCCCTCAAGATAACCTAAGAAGGCTGGCTAAAGTAGGCTACTTTCACCTATTTCTGGTCTTGATGCTCGCTTGTTGCGAATGAACCTCAGTGCGTTTGCTGGCTCAAAGAGATGGAATCAAAAAATGATTGGGCAGCCATCCCGTCTTATTGAACAAAATATACCCCTCGGAACTGAAGATGCTGGGTTGATGGGTTGTTTGGGAAATGGGGGTGCAAGACGCAAATCCGTTTTCAAAACGGCTCACCGATCCGGCATCTTCAGTTCTGAGGGGTATAAACCCTTGGTGCAAAGGCCGCCCCTTTCTTCACCACCAAAGGCTCATTTTTCAATGCGCCGTCAAGCCCAAACGATCAAGCAACCCGTTGAGCTCGTCGAGTGAGCCAAAGGCAATGGCAACTTCGCCTTGTTCACCACGTGAGGTGCGTCTTTTTACACGCACCTCGACAGCAGCCGTCAAGGCATCTGACAAGATTTGCTCAATACGCAAAATGTCTTTGGGCTTGCCATGGGTTGGGGGGCTGACATTGGCTGTCGGCTTTGCGGGGTTCATGTGACGCGACACCAACCTTTCAGCCTCCCGCACGCTGAGCTTTTTGGCTGAAATTTCTGTAGCGGTTTGAATTTGCTGTGCACCATTGAGTGGCAACAAAGCGCGCGCATGGCCCATATCAAGGTCGCCCGCCATGAGCATGGTCTGAACCGCACCAGCGAGGTTGAGCAAGCGCAGCAGGTTGCTGGTGGCACTGCGTGAGCGGCCCACCGCTTGTGCGGCTTGGTCATGCGTGAGACCAAACTCATCGGTCAGGCGTTTGATTCCCTGCGCCTCTTCCAGAGGGTTGAGGTCTTCGCGCTGTATGTTTTCGATCAGCGCCATCGCGGCGGCAGCATCGTCAGCAACCTCTTTGACAAGCACAGGCACTTCATCCAAACCTGCCAGCTTGGCCGCACGGCTGCGACGCTCCCCCGCAATGATCTCGTAACTCATCTGCCCACCAGGCGTGATGCCCACTGGGCGCACCAAAATTGGCTGCATGATGCCTTGTGCTTTGATGCTTTCGGCCAGCTCATACAGCGAGCCCTCATCCATCCGAGTCCGAGGCTGATACTTGCCAGGCTGCAGTTGGCTGAGTTTCAAGGTGCGTGGCAACTCGAGGGCATGAATGGCAGCCGCAGGAGGAAGAACATCATCAACATCAGGGCCCAGCAAAGCTGCCAAGCCACGGCCGAGGCGTTTGGGTTTTTTAGTGACCATAGGGGGCGTTGGAATGGGGTTCAGGGAAAAGGCTTCAAAAAACCATGGAGCAGCGCTTGACCCTGAGGCCAATCGCCAAGTGCAGACAACGCGTTGATATGTCCATGATCGCCGATAGTGATGAACTGACTGCCCCAGTGTGCGGCCATTTCCATGGCTCGGGGTGTCCCACAGTAAAGATCGTTGCTGCTAGCCACCACCAAGCTGTCAAATGGCAGCGCAGTGCGGGGCCAAGGCCGCCAGTTGAAGAGCTGTGGCGGCATGTCGTGGCGCTCGGTGTCGGGTGGGGCCACCAACAAAGCAGCTTGAACCTTGCCCGTGTGCTGCGACAGCGTGGCCCAAGCGGCCACCAAATGACAGCCCAAACTGTGCGCAACAAAGACACAAGGACCCTCAGCCGCTCCCACCACGTCATCCAGCCGGGACATCCAGTCGCCCCTGCGTGGCCACTGCCAATCATCTTGCTCAACGAGCTCGTGCCCCAGCAATTTTTGCCAACGCGTTTGCCAATGCGCCGAGTCAGAGTTTTGCCATCCAGGCAGGCTGAAAATGCGGGGGGCGGGAGACATGGCCATCTGACGTATTCTTTACGTTTTTAATAATGAGAGAAAAGTTGCTATGGCGTACCAAGTGTTTGTTGATGGTCAAGAGGGCACCACAGGGCTGCGCATCCACGAATATCTCGCTCAACGCCCCGATATCCAGGTTTTGCGCATCGACCCCGAACAACGTAAAGACCCGACCACCCGGGCTCGATTGCTCAACGCCGCCGATGTGGGTTTTTTATGCTTACCCGATGAGGCGGCCACAGAAGCTGCCTCATGGGTCACCAACCCCCACACTTGCTTGATCGATGCCAGCACAGCCCACCGAACGGCGCCAGGCTGGGTTTATGGCTTGCCTGAACTGACCCGCGAGCAGCGTACGCTGTTGCGCACCAGCAAGCGCATTACCAACCCAGGCTGCCACGCCAGCGCATTCATTCTACTGATGCGCCCGCTGATTGAGTCAAAGTGTGTGCTCACGCCCACACCCATTTCGGCCACCTCAGTGACGGGATATTCAGGCGGTGGGAAGAAAATGATTGAACAGTACCAAGCGGCCCTGGCTGATAGAGAGGGGGCGGCGGGCCAGCGGTTGGCGGCCCCTCGCCACTACGCCCTGGGGCTGACCCATAAGCACCTGCCAGAAATGATGCAGCACACTGGGCTGCAGACCAGGCCGATATTCATGCCGACTGTGGGCCCATTTTATCAGGGCCTGTGCGTGAGTGTGCCCATACATCTATCACTTCTCTCCACCGGCACCTGCGCAGCGAAACTTCAAGCTTCCCTGGCCCAGCACTATGCTGACGAAACTTTTGTGAAGGTGCGCCCCTTGAATGACACAGAAACCCTGCAAGCGGGGTATTTTGATGTTCAAGCTGCCAACGGCACCAACCGGGTTGACATCTTTGTTTTTGCCAATGAACATACGCCACCAGGCGAGGTGATGCTCATGGCGCGACTGGACAATTTGGGCAAGGGGGCCAGTGGGGCTGCAGTGCAGTCGATGAATGTGCACCTGGGGTTGCCAGAAGACACCGGCCTTTGAGCGACCCCTGCCTAACCGTTGGAGTTTGCAGACGTCGTGGCCTTTGACTTTTTGGGTGTGCGTGCTCCGCCCGCAGGAGCGGCAGAGGGCTCAGCACGGGACATGAACAGCGGGTCACTGTGAACCCGTTTGACCAGCTCTTTGGCAAACTTCACAAACGCCAAAGCACCTCGCGACTGAGGATCAAACACCACCCCTGGCAACCCATGGCTGGGAGCCTCAGCCAGGCGCACATTGCGTGGAATGACCGTGTCAAACACCTTGTCACCAAAGTGCTCTTTGAGCTGATCACTCACTTGTTGCTGCAAGGTGATTCGCGGGTCAAACATCACGCGCAACAAACCAATCACTTGCAAGCCAGGGTTCAGGTTGGCATGCACTTGCTTGATGGTGTTGACGAGGTCACTGAGCCCCTCAAGCGCAAAGTACTCGCACTGCATGGGCACCATGACACCATGAGCGCTGCACAAGCCGTTGAGGGTGAGCATGCTGAGGCTGGGAGGGCAGTCGATCAACACAAAGTCATACTCAGCATCGACAGCCTCCAAGGCGCGCTTGAGACGCTTATCACGCCGGTCTAAGCCCACCAACTCGATTTCAGCACCGGCGAGCTCGCGGTTGGCACCAATGACGTCGTAGCCCACATCGTCGTTGCGTTGACGGGCTTCGGCAATGGTGGCCGTCTCTAGCAAGACGTCGTACAAAGTCAAGGAAAGTTTGCGTTTGTCGATGCCTGAGCCCATGGTGGCATTGCCCTGGGGGTCTAGATCAACCAGCAAGATGCGTTGACCGATGCGACTCAATGCGGCAGCAAGATTGACGGTGGTGGTGGTTTTACCTACACCGCCTTTTTGATTGGCAACACAAAAGATTCGGGCCATGGCTTTTTAGTCTCGAGGTAGATCAACCTGGATACAGGTTCAAAGGATGGGGGAGTGCGTAAACACAAAAAGTAACCCAACGCCCAGCCAAGCTGATGATGCAGTATCGTCAGGTTGAAGGGACATAATAACAAGCTGATTGTCACCCTTGCTGCGCAGTTTCACCAGTGCTCATCGCAAGGTCAAAATACTCGATTGGCAGCGCAAGAAGAATGCATTTCATCAAGCACCTTCCAGCCCAGCCACGATGGCGCTGGACCAGGCCTTCAAGCGCAGCCAGTTTGACAGCAGTGCGGGCAAAAAGGCTTGCGACTGGAAGCGCCCCATCAGCGCATAAAGTGGCAATCGCTGAAGCAAATAGCGGTTGAGGGCAAGCTCAAAACCGGCGACCCAGGCCTGTGCAGAAATGTCTTGGCCTGAATGCGCGCACAAAGCACGGCGATGCACCTCAAGGGCATGAGCTATCCAGGCGTCTGAGGCCTCAGATGGCAGCACAAAACACAACAGCTCGGCGCTGTCTTGCTGCGCAGGCCCGAGGGTGGCAAGCTCCCAGTCCAGCCAGCATGGGCGGGCGCAGGGATCATCAGGCAAGACCAGGTTGCGAGGGTTGCAGTCGTTGTGGATGAGTGTGAGTGGCAAGGCGTCGTAACGGCGCCACCAGCTTGGCAGGGTGTGCAAGAGATGGTGATGCAGTGCAGGCAACTCAGGCGCCCCCGAGGCGGCAAAAATGGGGGCTGAAAAGCGGGCCATGGCTTGCCAAGCAGGGCCCAATGATTGGGCTTGGATCGTTGTCAAAGGGGCACACAAGCGGGCGCGAGAGGCCAGCTGCGACATGCCACACCCAAGCCAGGATGCTTGTAGGTCGCCCAAGGCTTCAAGCACACGCAACGTGTCGCTCGAGTGCCAGCGCCAGCCACCCTGGCGCTGGCAATGGCCCACGCGACCAGGAAGATACCCAAGGGTCAGACCCCAATAGGCCTGGCCAGGGCTGGGTTCAGACGGTTCGAGCGTGCCATAGCAAGGCGCCATATAAGGCCGCGCACCTGCAGGTGCCAAGCGGTAAAGCGCTGGCTCTCTTCGGTGGACATCACTCATGCCCAAAACCTCAGGCTGTGCCTGAAAGGCTTGTCCCAGCGGCGTGTCAACCATCAGGGCCATATTGATCAACGCTTGGATCAGCACCTGGTCGTGGGCTTTGAGCTTGGTCACCAAGTCGCAACCAGGGTGGTCAAGCAGCGCTGCATGGCTGACACGCCAGCGCACCAGGCCCGCGTATGGCGGCGCATGACCCGCTGCCATAGCAGCCTCGCTGAGCAGACCATCTCGCGTGTCCAGCCCCAGACGCTCCCAATGCCAAGGACTGCTCACCAAGCCAGCCCTTGCGGCAGTTGAGAGCGCGACTTCAACCTGTGCCACCAGACCGGGCGGCAAGTACGGCACCGACGACAGGGCAGCCTCGGGTCTTTGAGGCCGTCGCGGCAACACCCCCGTGCGCTCAAAAAAAGCCGTTTGCTTATGCAGCATGCTGGCATCGAGCGCCGGACACTCCAGGTTGTAGGTGGCCAAACGGGCATCCGTGCGAGCTGAGCAAATGGCTGCTTGGCCTTGCGATAAATACACCTCAAAGGGGTGCGTCTGAGCATCATCGGCCTTGACTGAGGACACAAATAAGCGCCTGTAACTCAACAACGGGGTGGCCCTGGGGGCAGGGGCCTCACGCGCAAAGGCGTGTTGGAGCCAGCTCTGGATGGCTATCAATTTCATGGGGTAACCAGCCAGATGCAGCCACAGCATCAATTCGCGCCAATGGCGCGGACGAGGGTGACGCAAGTGGTGCACCTCTAGACCGGCTGATTGCCTTTGGCCCAAGGTGCAGATGGCACGTGCAGCGTAATCAACAGGGATGCTTTCAAAAACCCAATCGACGTCAGGCGCGAGCCCCAAATGGGTACACCGGTTGAGCAATGCCGCCACCACGTCTTGAGTGTTGGCCGTGCCGGTTGCCGTATCGCCGCATAGCAGGCCAGGGCGCACAATACAAACGTCCAGACCGACGGTGGCAGCCCGACGCAGCAGTTGCTCAGCAACGCATTTGCTTTGGGCATAGCCAAGGGGCATACGTTCAATCACGTTGAATAAATTGCTGTCTTCGTCAATGCGGCCCGCGACGCCACGCGCAAAGCACACGGCCAGTGTCGAAACAAACAACATCGAATGCGCCTGAGCCGCCAAGCAAAATCGGATCAGCTCGGCCGTGGCAAGCACATTTTGTGTGCGCAACTGTCGGTAGCCCTTGACCCAGTTGACATCGGCCGCGGCATGCACCACCCAGGCGATGCGCTCTAACAACCATCGATAAACAAGGTCTGACAAGCCGAACTGAGGTTGCGCCAGATCACCCACCACGACCTCTAAGCGTTGGGGCCATGAGCCCGATAACAACGGCAGCAAGCGTTGACGCGCAGTGGCCGCATCACTGGCTCTGACCAAGCAAATGACAGGCTCAGCGCGAGTGGCCAGCAATTCGCGCAGCAAGTGGCGCCCAAGAAAGCCTGTAGCACCGGTCAACAAAATGGCACGCTCGAGGCTGGGAGGATGCAATGGGCGTGAAGCATCAACCACCAGCGGAAGTTCGGCGTCTGAGCTGAAGCTGTCTGTAAACCGCATCAGAAGGTTTTTTGCGCATGCATTTGCGCATGCCACTGTTGGTAGAAACTGCGCACACTGTCGCGGTGGATGTCGATGTCGGCAATCTTCCAATCGCATGTTTTCAACACACGACCCACAAACACATCCACCTGGCACGGCTGCACGTTGAGCCCAGCACCAGGGTCACAAGCCTTAGGAACCAGAATGTAAAGCGGCAGGATGGGCGCACGCAAAGCCGCCGCCAAATGAAAGGCCCCGCGGTTGAAATGACCCATTTCACCAGTGGTCACTCGCATACCCTCTGGACTGAGGTAAACCGACTCACCACTGCGCTGCAGAGCCAGACAGGCGCGTTTGAAAATCTCACGCCGGCGCTCGGTGTGAGCCTGATCGACCGTCCAAATAACGCCAGTGAGATAGCCCATCAGGCCCATGGGCAGCACCTTGCGCAAAAAGCCCGAAAGAAAAAATCGGGTATTGGGCAAACCCAGCGCCACCAACACAAACAGATCAAGTGTGGACGGGTGGTTAGAGATATAGACCAGTTGCGCGCCTGCTCGGCCATCAACCAAGGGCGCCAAATCACCATTCACTCGCAACTTCACCCCCCAAATCGCCAAAACAACACAGCCCAAACGCCTCAATATCTCTTCACGGTACAAGCGTGGACACTGAAACGCGCTGACACAAGCCACCACAAACAAAGCCACAGACCCCAGCGTCATGAGCAGCAGAGTCAGCCCCAAACGTCCCCAAAATGCCATGCGCGCCAGGCCTGCCATCACCGCAGCACCTGAGGGGCGCGGCGGCAGACGATGGTTTGCATCGCCAGGTTCAGCCTTCGTTCAAACAGCAACAACGGACTGAGCAAGAGTTGGCCGATGAAGTAAGGGGCAATGGCACGCTCAAGATTGAGGCCACGCCCACGCAAGAACTTAAACGCCAGCCCTGCAAAAAGATAAAAATAAGCCGGAAAAGCACCGTAAGGCAAGTGATCAATGACGCTCAGGCCTGCACGGCGAACCATCTGCTCCAGGGTGTGACGGCTGTAAAGCGTGGTGTGCTGAGGCGCTTGTAAGCCTGGCCAACGAGAACCATACAGTGCGCATGTCACGCTGTCCAAACAAGGCACCTCGATGATCATCACCCCAGCCTCAGAGAGCAGCTCGCGGGCCGTTTCAAGCGTTCTCAGCGGCTCGTAATCGTGTTCTAAAAAATGCCACATCGTGATGAGGTCAAAACGCTGCTCGTCAAAGCTTTGTTCATAGAACAGGCCATGATGAAAGCGCACCCCTTTGAGCCACGGTTGGCTTGACATGTCTTTGAAGTCCACTGCACTGGTTGAGCAGTTGAACGTGGTTCTGATTTTGTCAATGAAGCTGCCTGCACCACAGCCCACGTCCAAGGCACACGAGCCTGGGCTGAGCCTGGCGTAGCGTTGCACCAGAGCGATTTTGGCGCGGTCGTGCCGGTTCATGGCGCGATCGTAAAAAGGCGTCAGCCAACCCCAATCGGTTTTTTTGCGGTGGGCGATGTATTCATCTTGATAGTAGGCACCAATGTGTTCAACCCTCAATCGGGGTGACTGGTAATGCAGGGCACAAGTGCTGCACTTCACGAACCTGAACCGGCCAGGCTTGCCTGTCAGGTCGTCTTGAGCAAAGGTGAAATGCGTGGCGGCATGAGTGCCGCAGCCTGGGCAAGCGTTGGCTTCAAACAAGGTCGCTGAAGGCTGGCCCTGTGACTGACTCGGTGGGCCGCCTTGGCCCAGTCCATCGATCACCAGCACCAGGAAAAAAACACCGCCTGCTGCCAAACTCACCCCAGGGTGCAAAGGCTCGGGTGCGAGCAAATACACAAACACTGCGTACTTGAGCAGCAGGGCCCTGGACAGCCAATTTGGCCGCCTTTTCAAAGTGGCGGCGCGTTGATAAAGGCCCCAGGTGGCCAAGGCCAACAGCACATAGGCACCCAGTCGCACTACGCCACTGGGCAACATCCAAAGCAACGCGGCAATGGGCCCACTCAATGCCAACGCGCCCATACCAAAACCCCTCACGTCAAGCGCGCGCACCAAAACGCGATTCGGGTGATTGACCCTGTCTTGGGGCAGATCGGCCAGATCGTCCCACAATCTGAATTGAGCGCTCAGCAAAGCGCTCAGGCACAAGCCTGCAAGGGCACTTTGCACCGTAACAAGCGCTGTGGCTGTGGCTGTCGCCGCAAGCCACAGCATGAGAACCAAGGCCGCAATTCGTGGTGTGGCCCAACGCTCGCGAACATAAGCCAGCCCATCAGTCATTTCTAAGTTCAACGACACCGTGATCTCCGTCAATGTGAATGGTTTGCCCGTTGCGAATCAAGGTACTGGCATGCTTGACTCCGATCACTGCTGGGATGCCGTATTCGCGGGCAATGATGGCGCCATGCGAGAGCATGCCGCCGCGCTCGATGACCAATCCCTTGACCATGAAAAAAACTGCGGCCCAGCCTGGATCAGTCTGCCGCGTGACCAGCACATCACCCGGGCGGATGGCTGCCGCGCCACTGACTTCGGCAACGACAGCTGCCGGACCGGTGAACGTGCCAGCGCAGGCACTGACCCCCCTCAAGATCATGCTCCCCAAGGACATATCAGCCGGCTGATCTGAGGCCTGTTGGCGTGTCGAGGCGCACCAGCGGCTCCCCAGGGGCAACTCGAGCACATCGGGCGGCTCTGATTGGGCGTTGGCCGCATGCTGGCTTCGGGCCCTTGCCAGGTCTGCAGCCAAGGATCCTTTTGGGGCTTGTCCGCGCAGCAAACCGAGCAAAGTCTCATGATCCATCATGTAGATATCATCGGCATGCGCGATGATATTTTGGGCTTGCAAAACCCGGCCGCTGGCTAGCAAGACTTGGCGCAGCCGCGTGTAAAGCAGCGCCTGCTTCATGCGCGCGCGCTCACGCAGACCAATGGCGGCCTGGGTCCAATGCAGCAAGCAACGAAAGCGACCTGCCCTTGACACTCTAAAGCCGCGCCACCATCGGACTGGTGTCAGCTCTTCACAAACCCGTGCGGTGGCCTGCAATCGACTTTGCGCCTGCGTGGCACAAGCCTCGACAGGCCCGACATCACCAGCCTGCAGATAGGTTTGCAAAAGCTCAAACATCGGTGCCGGGTTTTCTTCTGGGGTGGGGGTGTCGAGCATCAACTCGCGTGAATAGCGAAAGCCCCATTGCCGCAAGTAGGCGTGAAAGCGCACACCAAAATCACCCAATGCACCAGCGCGCCATTGCATGGCCAACAGGTCAGCAGGTGTGTGCATCAAATGATGAGCCCGAGCGGGGTCTTGCAAGGCCATGCGGCTGAGCTGCCAAAGTGCCTCAACGGGTCGGGCGCTCGCCAGATCCGGCAACCCCTTGAGAAGATCGTGCAACACGCCAGAGGCCCGCTCCAAGCGCGCCGCTTGAATCGATCGTTCCAGTGCACCGTAGCAGACCATGGCGGCCACATCGGCCAACGCTGCATCGTTCCATTGATGAAAGCGAATCTCTAGAAACCCTGCCAATTTTTGTGCCAGACGCGCGCCATCGAGGGGCTCTAGCTGGGCTGCCTCGGTGTGGGCCGCATAGTCATCGACTCTGCGCTCAAAGCGCTGCACCCGCGCGCCCAAGCGGCTATAACAGCGCAGCACACTAAAGCCCATGCGCCCCCACTCGAGCACGCGCTGCACAGGGCCCATGGGCAAGATGCTCACCGGGGGAAACTCTGCAGCGCCCGTGAACGTATTGAACCAAGCCGCCAACTGGCGCCCCCCGGGCGCCAAAGCCAAGAGGTTGTGAATGTTAGACAGGTTGTAGTACAAGCGCCCACCGTGCAGGCCAACAATGCACTCCAGGCAAGCCGCCATGGCATTGACCCGCCCGGGGGCCATGCCAAAGCCCAAACCCAGTTGTCGAAAATACTGCTCATACCCCTTGCGAACGATCGAAAACAAGAAGGGGGTTAAGGCCGCAGGGAAGTTCTCACACACATTGGCATTCGACCAGACCTCGAAGCTGGGCCGCGTCACAGGGCGAGCTTGCAACAGCCACAAACGGCCCCCAAGATCAACAGACCACTCCATGTCTTGGGCACAGCCCCACGCCCGCTCCAATCGTCGCCCCAGGGTCACCAGCTCATGAAGCCAAGGCGGCTCAGAGGGCAAGGCGGCGGCGTCTTGATCTGCACGAACACCCACCCGGCCTTGCGCATCCAACGCAACCCTGCAACGCATGGGGTCAACATTGCCACTGACCAATGCGTCACCCAGCCCCGCCACCCATTCAACCACGGCCTCTGAATCTTCGACGGCGCTGGCCAGCGGATCTCGTGTGAACAACACGCCTGACCAACGCGCATTGACCTGGGTCTGCACAATCACCGCCATCTCACCAGGGACAGCAGCTCGCGCCCAGGCGTAAGACAAACAGCGGATGGACCAAGCAGAGGCCCACACGTCGCGTACTGCACACGCCACGTCAGCCCAGTTGTAGACATGCAGCACCGATTCAAACTGGCCCGCAAATGAACAAGCACTGGAATCTTCAGACACCGCCGAGCTTCTCACGGCAACCGGCCACTCTAGCCCTTGCTGCTCAAACTGCTCACCCATATTTCTCAGCAAACGCAAATCCAAAGGTGCCTGGCGAATGGCCTGCGCGGCACGCTGGCCCAAGGCCGACAAATTGGCCTGGCCTTTGGCGTGTGCTTTGAGCAGTGTTCTCAAGGTCAAAGGCTCAAGGCCGACTTGCCGCAGATGGTCACGATACCAAGACACCGGCACCACAAAGGCGGCAGGCACGGCAAGCCCCATGCCACGCAACTGAGCCAAATGATGGGCCTTACCGCCCCCATGGGATCGATCGATCGAAGAATCCATCATCCTGGGCGCGCCTTGACGCCCGCAAAATACAAGCCCGCACTGAAGCCTGCATGCACCACAGGGCCCAGCAACAAGGCATAAAGCCAGAACCAGCCGCCAACGCCCAGCACCCAGGTCAGCATGAGCAAGACACCGAGGGTGGAGTCAAACCTGTCAAACACAGCGCACAGCCACCGCAAAACTGGGTGACTCGGCAATGCCCCAGGCGCAATATTCAACTGTCTCTTGAGCATCGAGTTGGGCAACTCAGCGAGCATGAAAGCCAAACCACTGGCCGCTCCAAGCAGCGCCCACTCCAACAGGGTCAGGGGCCACAGCGCAGCGTGCCAGACTGAGCACGTGGCCTGCACAAGGCTGTACAAAGCAGGAAAGATCAGTGCGGCAGATAGCGGCATGGCAAGCAACCCTGCGACCGTTTTGTGGGCGCCAAAAAGAGGGCGGCCCCGCAACTCAAGCCCGCCATCTAGCGGCATTGCCCAGCGCCTGGCCAGCCCTGTACGCAACCATGCCACATGAAGACACCCACCCAATGCAAGTGCCAGCACCACAAAAGCAGCCTGCGCAAATTCATCAGCCCCCCTCACTCTTTGAGCCCTGTTTGCTCACGCCGGCCAAACAAAAAATCTGTGCCACACAAACGGCGCGAGGCAGCCCGCCACCTGCGCCAGTGCACAGCATTGGCTGGGCTTTCACCCAAGCGATGCAAGGCATACCCAGGGACCCGCGGGTAGCGATGATGCAGCCCATGGTGATCAAAGCCCAACAAACTCCAGGACAACCAACGTGGCAACAGCACCGAACGTGTGAAAGGCACTTGCTCACTGGGCGCATACAGGGCCACAGGCTGACCCTGGCTGTGGCCCATCGGCATGTGCGTGTGCTGGCCCAAAATCAAAAAATCCTGAACCACCAGGCTCAGTATCAATCCGACACCACCCCACCGAGCCAGAGCCTGCGGACCGAGGGCCAACACCAAGGTGGCATACACCAACACCAAAGCCCAAACGTTGAGCCGAATGTCACGACCGCCCCGAACCCCTGGCAGAAAATGCAACACTCGTTGAATGTTCCAAAAATTCTGCACGCGGTAAGCCACTGAAAAAAGTGGCAGCATGCAGCGCCAGGCCACATTGACAGCCCGCCGTTCCAAGAGGCTCAACGGGCGCGGCACCAGCAGTGCAGTCGTTGGATCAAGGTCTTGCCAGCCCGTGAAGCGGTGGTGCATCGCATGAATGCGTCGCCACGACTCAAAAGGAATCAACGCCCAAGCTCCCGCCAAATGACCGACCCACCGGTTGGCGCGCGCCGAGCGAAACAACGTGCCATGGCCCGCCTCATGCAACAGCACAAACCACTGCACGAGCGCCAAGGCCAGCAAGCCCTGAGACGCAGCCCACACCCACAGCCTTGGGTCCTGAGCGCCATGCAGCGCCAAGCTGGTTAAGCCCATGACCATCGCGACAAAAACAAACCCCTGTCGATTGCATGCCTGCGGTTTAACCATCAGGTTCGCTCAAGCCCCTCACGAAAGTGATACCCATCGAACCGTTATATCTCAAAACGCTGTGTTATAAAATCGCTTGGATGGTGGTTAGG
>JANMEO010000163.1:0-1531 GCA_031376995.1 Burkholderiales bacterium | reverse complement strand
CGAGCTTTTTTGTCTCTGGCTCGCTATATCCCCTATGTTCCCCAGCCCCATTCAACCTGAAGAGGCTGTGTCTTTCAATGCGCGCCGTAGCTCGCCATGAGCGTGCCCCTGGAAATCCGAGCAGCCGCTCGGCATATTTTGTGCATGAGAGAGCCCAGCGCCAAGGCAGCTGCTGCCCAGGCACTGGCTCAGCGCTTAGGTTCAAGCCCCCTCAACCCACGACGGGACTTTGCTCTTTTAGCGGCAATCCCAGGGCGCCCTGAGCGTCCTGCGCTGGTTGCCCCACAGCAAGTGCCCATGCGCTCGCCCTTCACGCTCGTAGGGCGGGCTGCTTTGCTCCACGCCATCGCGCACATCGAGTTCAATGCCATCAATTTGGCACTGGATGCCGTGTGGCGCTTTCCGGGTTTACCCCGCAGTTTTTATCAAGACTGGGTACAAGTGGCCGCCGAAGAGGGCCTGCACTTTACCTTGCTCAACGCCCACCTCGCGTCATTGGGGCATTGCTACGGCGACTTTGATGCCCACAATGGTTTATGGGACATGGCCCAGCGGACTGCGCACCATTTAGCCGCCCGCATGGCGCTGGTGCCTCGGGTTTTGGAAGCGCGTGGGCTGGATGTCACGCCAGGCCTGCAAGCGAAGTTTGCCCAAGCCGGCGACACGCGGGCTGCAGAAATTTTGGCTGTTATTTTGCATGACGAAATTGGGCATGTGGCCGTGGGCAACCGTTGGTACCACTGGTGTTGTGAGCGTGAACACCTCGACCCCGTGATGTTCAGTCAACGCATGGCGGATGAACATCACGCCCCGCCAGCACGCCCGCCCATCAACCAAGCGGCCCGCCTGGCTGCAGGCTTTAGCCCTGCTGAACTGGCCCTGATGGCAACCCCGCCGATTCAGCGCACAAAACTGATGCCCGGTTTAGTCTGAAACCTGCCGTACCACTCTTTGAGGATAGGGGATCTCTACGGCCTGATCTTCAAGAACTTCAAGCAAAGCCAAGTTGACCTCGGAGCGCACGTTGGCTTGACCATTTTCAAGGTCGGCAATCCAGAAATACAAGGTCAGCAGCATGCCGTCTGCAGCAAAATCGGTCAACAAAAGCGATGGCGCAGGGTCAATCAAAACACGCTTGACCCCAAGCAAGGCCTGAACCACAGGGCCTTGCAGCGCCTTGACATCGGTGCCATAGGCAACCTGCACGCTGGTGGTCAATAAGACCTTCGGATCTGCCAAAGATGAGTTTTCAACCCGGTGGGTGATCAGCAGCTCATTGGGCACGATCGATTCACGACCGTTCAGAGCACGAATCACAGTGTAACGGGTGCGAATGTCAGACACTCGACCCTCAAAGCCGTCGACCTTGACCATATCGCCAATGCGCAACGAACGCTCAGCCAAAATCACAAAACCGCTGACGTAGTTGGCCGTGATTTTTTGCAGGCCAAAACCCAAGCCCACCCCCACAGCCCCCCCCAACACGCTCAGAGCGGTGAAATCAATGCCCACGGCAGACAAGCCCAACAGC
>JANMEO010000162.1:0-3597 GCA_031376995.1 Burkholderiales bacterium | reverse complement strand
GCAAATGCTCGCAATACCAAATGGTATTGCTGCGCTTTGCGCCTCGCACCCTCACAGCCCAAACGACCCATGAACACCGCACCTTCAGTTCCGAGGGGTATATACCCCTCGGAACTGAAGGTGCTGGATCGCTGAGCCGTTTTGAAAACGGATCTCCGGCGCTGTAAATGCTGGCGATACCCTGGGGTATCGCTGTGCTTTACGCCTTGCATCTCCATTCTCAAAACGATCCATCGACCCAGCATCTTCAGTTCCGAGGGGTATATTGACTGTGCCTCAAATGTTGAGCCCCCCTCCATCGAGGGGGAGCTCAAGCGTGCATTGGGTCACAGTCTGTCGTAGGGGGTCTTTTCATTGGCGATGGCATTGGTTATGGTGTTGGCGTGAACGTGATTGAGTCACTGCAATGGTTGGCTATGGCCTTGTTGGGGGCCCTGTTTGCGCACGCCTTGCTCTCTCGGGTGGTCAAAGCTCTTCTTTGGGCATGGGCTCCTTTGGCCACCGATGGCACACAGACCTTGACTTATCAGCGCAGGGTGTATAGCACGGCAGATCCACGTTTGTGGCCTGTTGTTTGTGTGGCTGCGGGTGCTGGCTTGGCTTGGGGGGTGGGCTTGGTGTGGCCTTCGCCTGCGTCTCCTTGGTTGATGTTGGTGGGGGCTTTGGGAGTGCTTGCTGCTTTGGCCGTGGACTTGCAGCGCTGGGAGCGGGTGGCCGTTAGTGTTGACAGTGTGTGGATTCAACGTGGCCTGGGTCAGGCCGTGCAAAGGGTGTTGATTAGCAGCATTTGTGATGTGCAGGTGCATGAATTTGGCGAGGTTGGTTTCACTTTACGGCATGGCTTTCGAAACCGCAGTGCGCGGGTGAGTCTGCTTTTGAGCAATCGATACCTGATTTTGCCCAAGACCGATGCGTGGACAGGCGGCGAGGCTGTCGAGAAGATGGTTGACTTTTTAGTGCTGCGGTTGCAAAAAATGCAACCGGCCGAGCAGTCATTGGCCCCAATAGCGCCATCAACGGCACTACCAGGTCGCCAGCTTGATGAGGGTAGTGGGTCGTCTGCGCCAACGCACAGCCCATCACTAACGATGGTGTTGGCCAAGCCAACGTATGCGCCGCAGCCCGATTATGGGGCGCCTCATCAAGCATTGCAGGGCTTACAGAAGCAGCCTAAGCCGGTCACTGGTGCTCCAATAGGCCCCCCCCCCTCTACATTCTGCTTCCCCCCGAGGTCGATTGTGGCTGTTCAGCCCTTGGCTCACGACGAGTCAGTCAAAGCGGCTAAAGCCGTTGAAATAACCCAAGCGGTCAAAGCTGTGGAAGGGCTTATTCAACCTGAAAATAGCACCCCACCAGCGTCAGCAGATGCCCCAACATGGTGGCCCGTTTTGGGGCATACAGTGACCGATCCGCTGCCTCACGATGAGGCATTGCGCCAAGCGTTACAGCGCTTGAGAGATCAGGCTAAGTTGGGCACTGTGAAACCCCCAGGCTCGCCTGAGCGATCAAGCTGATTTTTTGTTGAGAAGCAGGCACACTGCTCAAACCTATCGAGACTGAAGATGCGCAATGTTGTATTGTCTTATCTGATTAAAAAATCCATTCTATGAACTCTTATCTCTTGCCGTTTGTTGCTCGACGTGCTCGCCTTGCTGCGCATCTGGCAGCCAACGGTGCAGGGGTGGCAGTGCTGCCGACAGCGCCTGAAGTGCATCGCAATGGGGATGTGCATTTCCCTTTTCGGGCCGACAGCAGTTTTCACTACCTCACAGGGTTTGACGAGCCTCAATCGTGGTTGCTGGTGTTTGCTGACGGGCGTACGGTGATGCTGTGCCGAGAAAAAAATTTAGAGCGTGAGATTTGGGACGGCATCCGTTTGGGGCCTGAGGCTGCGCCGGCAGCCTTAGGGGTTGATGAGGCTCGCTGCGTTGAGCAGCTTCACAGCTTGATGCCGGAGTACTTGGCGGGTCAGCCGGCTGTGTGGCTTCCTTTTGCCACGTTAGGCTTGCAAAGCCAAGTGGATACCTGGTTGACCACGTTGCGAGCCCGCAGCCGAACTGGGGTGGGATGCCCCCAGGTATTGCATGATCTTGGGGCAGTGGTCGGTGAGATGCGCCTGATCAAAGACAGCGATGAGATCGAGATCATGCGCCGTGCAGCCAAGGTTTCTGCTGCCGCTCATGTGCGCGCCATGCGTTATTGCGCTGCACACTTCCGTTCAGGAGGTGCCGGCCTGGCAGAGTTCGAAATTGAGTCTGAGCTTTTGCATGAGTTTCGCCGATCGGGTGCGCAGGCTGTCGCTTACCCCAGCATCGTTGCTGCAGGTGCCAATGCCTGTGTGCTCCACCATGCTGCGGGCAACTCAATCTTGAAGCCCGGTGAGCTGTGCCTGATTGATGCGGGTTGTGAGCTTGAGGGGTATGCCAGTGATATCACGCGCACTTTTCCTGCACAGGGGCGCTTCACAGGGCCACAGAGAGACGTATACGACTTGGTTTTACAAGCCCAAGTTGCCGCAGCAGCGGCAACTTGCCCCGGGGCTCGGCAGCGCGATGCTCACCATGCTGCAGTCAGGGTATTGTCTCAGGGATTGCTGGATTTAGGCTTGCTGCAGCAAGCCACAGTAGGCAACGTCGATGCGGTGATTGAGACGGCTGCTTATCGAAAGTTTTATATGCATGGGACGGGTCACTGGCTGGGTCGTGATGTCCATGACACTGGGGCCTACGATGCCGCTGAGGAGGCCCCAGTGGCTCAACCCGATGGCTTGGGGGGGCAGGTGGTCAAGCGACCCTCGAGGGTGCTGGTGCCCGGTATGGTGGTGACCCTCGAGCCTGGGCTTTATGTGCGTTGCGCGCCAGATGTTCCGCAGGCTTTTTGGGGCATTGGCATTCGCATCGAGGATGATGCGTTGGTGACTCCGACAGGTTGCGAGTTGCTCAGCCGCGACGTGCCAGTGGAGGCAGCTGAGATCGAGAGGTTGATGGCGGGTTGAAGTTGGGTCATTTTGACCTCCAACGGGTTTCGATCCCTCTCCAGGTCTGGAGGGGTGTACAGGGAGATTTTGAGATGCGTTATTGGCAATGGGTATTGGGCGTGGCCTTCGCTGTAGGGTGTGTTTCTGGTCAGGCTCAGGGTCATCAACAGGGCGCCATTCAGGTTGAGCAGCCTTATGCACGTTCGACAGTGCCTGGCCAGGCTGTTGGCGGCGGCTATTTAAAAATTTCAAACCAGGGCAAGACGCCCGACAAGCTGCTCTCAGCCACGACCGACGTGGCGCAGTCTGTAGAGCTGCATTTGATGAGCATGGACGGCGATATTGCCCGCATGCGCCAGATTGATGCCATTGACATCCCAGCAGGCCAAACTGTTGAGCTCAGACCTGGGGGTCTCCACCTCATGTTCATGGGCCTGAAGGCGCCACTCAAGACCGGCTCTGGCTTTGTAGTCAAATTGCGGTTTGACAAAGCGGATGAGATGAAGGTTGAGTTCAAGGTTCAATGAGCGCTTTAGGATCTGGCCCGGAATAACTTGGCTGTTTATCGCGCTGCAATGGGCCGCCAGGGCAAGCGAGAAATAGCCAAGTTATTCCGGGCC
>JANMEO010000033.1:0-1828 GCA_031376995.1 Burkholderiales bacterium | reverse complement strand
GAAGCTGACCGCGACAGAGCACCCCCCGCAACCAGTTGGATGCCAGATTGAGGTGGACTTTAGCTGGCTCTGGCGCATTAAGGGCATCGGGCCAAGTGTGACCCTGCGCAAGCGCTTGCTCCACAAAGCCGCCCCATGGGGCGATGTGCCCCATGCCTTCATTAGCTTCGGTCGCAATGAGAATGTGATTCATCAAGCAAGGGATGGGTCTCAAGCCATTTTGTCTCACTGCCAGTTCGCCGCAAGTACTGGCGCCAGCGCAGTTTGATACGCCACAGGCAGCGAGGTTTGCATATTTAACGTTGGGCGTCATACTTACCCACCACTCTTTAGAGGAACGAGTGTCTTTTTCCAAAACACTAGATCTCTTCACCTCTCGGCCGCTATCGAGTTTGGTGCTTGCACTGCTGATGGTCTTGCTCGGTGTTGTCGCAGTCAGTGGAATTGTTCCTGCGTCAGATATTCGCAGGTACTTTGCCGGCCACGAGTGGCTGCTCGCAGCAGTCTGTTGGCTCATGGCAGCAATCTTCACTTTCAGTGCAATCAAGGGCTGGCGCCTGTCTGAGCGCAAAGCCCAAAAGTGAGTTTTGTTTGAATGCTTGCACCCAACCGTAGTACCCCTAGTAGTCCCGAAAATTAGCGAATCGTCAATCTAACCGAACAGTATTGGCGCACAACCCCTATTACGATGTTTACGAAAGCCCGCCATGAACATTCACCGCTACCTCTGTTTTCCGTCGACCACGTGCACTGTCGCATTGGCCGCCGCCGTGCTGCTCTCAGGTTGCCAGTCCATGAATGAAAGGCAACGAGGTTCAGCAGCAGGCGCGGGCGTGGGTGCCGTCGCCGGTGCCGTGATCGGCTCAGCCACTGGCGGTAAAGCCGGCACGGGTGCCGTGATAGGCGGCATCTTGGGCGGCGTGGTTGGCAATGTCTGGTCTAAGCGGCAAGAGGAGCGCCGTACCGCTATGGAGAAGGCCACGCAGGGCACGGGCGTTGAAGTCACGCGCACGCCCGACAACCAACTCAAACTCAATGTGCCAAGCGACATTTCTTTTGACGTCGGCAGTGCCGCGATCCGTCCAGAACTGCGCGCTGTCCTTGACCCTTTTGTCAAAAGCCTACAAGGCGACCTTGTAATCCAACTGAACATCGTAGGCCACACTGACAGCACTGGCTCAGATACCTACAACAACACCCTGTCGCTTGAGCGCGCCCAAAGCGTGCGCGAATATCTCACCGCTCGTGGAGTTGCAGCATCGCGCATCAATGTTTTGGGGCGTGGTGAGCGCGAACCATTGGCTGAAAACAGCACCGAAGCAGGTCGCGCCCACAACCGCCGTGTGGAAATCTTCTTACGTGAACCCGGGCAGCCCGCTTCTTGAGCCAGGGGTAGTGACCACTGTACCGGTTCTGTCGTACATGGACGCCCCCACCCGCCTGAGTGGGATCAATTTACGGGGTGTATTCCGGTTTCCGGTGGAGCGATATGCGGCGGATTTGATGCCTTCGCTGGCACCATCGATAAATGCAGCGGTTGGCTGAAACCGATCACGGTTTGACGCCACATAATCCAGATTGATGAGTAGCCTGAAAAGCCAATGGAATCAACGATCTCCTATGGCTACCCCTACGCCAGTGCTCGAATCCAAACCGGGACAAATTGCAGCGAAAACAAATCGACCCCGAAGCTGACCGCGACAGAGCACCCCCCGCAACCAGTTGGATGCCAGATTGAGGTGGACTTTAGCTGGCTCTGGCGCATTAAGGGCATCGGGCCAAGTGTGACCCTGCGCAAGCGCTTGCTCCACAAAGCCGCCCCATGGGG
>JANMEO010000274.1:0-9529 GCA_031376995.1 Burkholderiales bacterium | reverse complement strand
TCACTGCTGCGTTTGGAGCGAAATCCTGACTACCGTGACGAAGTCTATGACGCTGAGCCAGCGAGTGACGATGTGCAAGGGCAAGCTTGGCTCAAGCAATTCAAAGGCCGACGCTTGCCCATGGTTGATGCCGTCGAGGTGCACATCATCAATGAGAGCCAGCCACGTTGGTTGTCGTTTTTGAATGGTGAGTTTGATCTGCTCTTTAAGCTGCCGCCCGAATTCACGCCCATGGCCATTCCCAGGGGGCAACTTGCGCCATCACTGGCCAAGCGGGGCATCCAGATGCAACGCATCTTGGGTGCTGATCGCACTTACCAATATTTCAATATGAACGACCCATTGGTGGGTGGGTACACACCCGATAAAGTAGCCTTGCGCCGGGCCATCGCTTTGGCCACCGACGTGCGAAGTGAGATCGAAACCGTGCGCCGAGGCCAGGCGATCGTGGCCCAAAGCCTGGTATCACCAGGCAGCTGGGGTTTTGACCCTCAGCTCATCACCGAGATGGGTGACTTTGACCCTGCCCGAGCCCAAGCGCTGCTTGACTTGTTTGGCTACATGGACCGCGATGCCGATGGTTGGCGTGAGCAACCCAATGGCCAGCCTCTGATTCTGGCCTTGGCCACCCAGCCCGATCCGTTGTCACGTGCGTTTGATGAGCATTGGACACAAAGCATGAAAGCCATCGGCCTGCGCGTTAAAACCACGGTGGGTCAATGGCCCGAGCAACTCAAAGCAGCACGCGCAGGCCAGTTGATGATCTGGGCGGTGGGCAGCACCGATGATTCGCCAGACCCTCAAGGTGGCGTGAACTTACTCTACGGCCCATCAGCGGGTGACAGCAACCTGGCGCGTTTCAAGCACCCCGCTTATGACCGCATAGTCGAGGGCATGCAAGATCTGCCCGATGGCCCTGAGCGCTTGGCACTGCTGCGCGAGGCCCAAAAAATCTCAGTGGCTTACATGCCCTACAAGTTTCGAGTGCACCGCTTGGTGACGGGGCTGACTCATCCGTGGCTGGTGGGCTTTCGGCGCCCAGTCTTCAGTCGTCAGTTTTGGCAATACGTCGACATTGAGCCCCGCAGCACGCCGTAGGCTCAATGGCCAGGCTGCTGGGGCGCAGCCTGCCAACAAGACAACCAGCGCGGCAGCTCATCCAGGCGCTGGAGAGTGCCGTCGCTGTCCACATGGTCGACAGACTCACCGTGGTTGTAGCCGTAGTCCATCAAGACCACGGGGCATCCTGCTGCGCGCGCAGCGCGCGCGTCGTTGCTGCTGTCGCCCACCATCAATGTTTGTGGGGGCAGGGTTTGCAAGGCATGGCAGGTGCGTTGCAAGGGCAGGGGATCGGGTTTTTTGCGCTCGAACGAGTCACCTCCGAACACGTGCCTGAAAAAACAGCGAATGCCCTTGTTTTCGAGCAATGGCAAGGCGAAAGCCAAGGGCTTGTTGGTCAAGCAAGCCATGGGCAAGCCCAGCGCTCGAAGGGCTTGCAAGCCTTCGAGAACCCCAGGGTAAAGGTGAGCCTGCGTGCCATTGAGCGCCAAGTAGTGGTGTTGGTAAAGCGGCCAGGCTTGGTCAAAGCGCTCAGGGGCCTCGACTTCGTCGAGCAGGCTGTGAACCAGGTGCTCAGAGCCCTTGCCTATGGTGCGTTTGATGAAGTGGCTAGAGACTGCGCGCAGACCCATCTCGCTGAGCATGGTGTTGAGCACGAGGTCAAAGTCTCCCAAGGTGTCGACCAGCGTGCCGTCGAGGTCGATCATGAGTGCCTCGATGGGCTGTGAGGGCTCGGTGTTTGGGAGCGCGATCATTGAGTAACCTGGGGGGATATGGGAGGGTTTAAATCGAACCAAGTGCCGAAAAAATTCAACGAATGCCAATCGCTTTGTGGGTTTGAACACTCAATCGCCACCGCGGGTCAGCCAGGCACTGCTCAATAGCCCAGCGGGTGTGGTCTGCAGCCTGTGGGCCATCCATGGGTTGCAAAAATCGATGGGCAAAGGGCAGCTTGGCCAAAGTCTCAAGACACAAGCCAGGCTGTGGCACGACCACCTTGAGTTCATGGCCTTGGGCTTGAATCAAGGGGGCCCCGGCTTTAGGGCTCACGCACAGCCAATCAATCCCAGCCGGGGCGGCCACGGTGCCATTGGTTTCGACAGCAATCATGAAGCCTTGGGCATGCAAGGCCTCGATGAGTGCATCGTCCACCTGCAACAAGGGCTCACCACCCGTCAAAACCACAAAGCGTGGACCCAGGTCGGTGCTGGGCCACTGCGCTTGAATCACGGTAGACAGGCTGGTTGCGTTGGGGTATTTGCCCCCCAGGGTGCCATCGGTTCCAACAAACTCAGTGTCGCAAAACTGGCAGATGGCTTGGGCGCGGTCGGCTTCACGCCCGCTCCAGAGGTTGCACCCTGCAAAGCGGCAAAACACCGCAGCCCGTCCGGCCTGGGCGCCTTCGCCTTGCAGGGTATAAAAGATTTCTTTGACGCTGTAGCTCATGAGCAGCCTAGTGTCGAGTCAAGCCTCGAGTTGCGCGCGCAGGGCCTGAATCACCGCTCGGTAGTCAGGCTGAGAAAATATGGCGCTGCCGGCCACAAAAGTGTCAGCCCCGGCCTGGGCTGCGGCGAGAATGTTGTCGACCTTGATGCCGCCATCTACTTCAAGGCGAATATCGCGGCCGCTGGCGTCAATCAGGCGGCGGGCTTGGGCAATTTTTTGCAGGGCACTGGGGATAAAGCTTTGGCCCCCAAAGCCCGGGTTGACGCTCATGATCAAAATAAGGTCAACCTTGTCGATCACCCACTCCAGCACGTCTAAGGGGGTGGCGGGGTTGAACACCAAGCCCGTTTGCTTGCCTTGTTGACGAATGAGCTGCAAGGTGCGGTCGACATGGGTGGAGGCGTCAGGATGAAAACTGACTAAGTCAGCGCCTGCCTCACAAAAAGCAACCGCCAAAGAGTCAACCGGCTGCACCATCAAGTGGACATCAATGGGCACGCTTTGACCTGTGGCTGAAACGGCATGCGGGCGCAGCGCTTGGCACACCATGGGCCCTAAGCTGAGATTGGGCACATAGTGGTTGTCCATGACATCAAAATGAATCCAGTCGGCCCCCGCATCAATCACCTGGCGAACCTCATCGCCCAGACGTGCAAAATCGGCAGATAACAAACTTGGGGCGATGCGGTAGGTGGTTGGGGCTTTCATGGTGCTGCGTGGCCTATACATGTCAATACAAGGTGGTGCCATTGCCCAGCAAGTTGGCGCGACAATCCAGGCCTTCATGGATGCAATGTTGTATCCAGGTGTCCATGACCGAGGGTTTCCAGCCGTTCCACCAATCACCATGCATCGAATAACCTGCAGGGCCGCTGTAGTTGTCTGACGACAGGCGCCAGTGGGTGACTTGGTTGGGCTCGGTCACGGGAACATGGATGTTGAAGGTGATCAAGGGCAGTGCCACAGGATGAGAGGCTGGGCAGCCATTGTGGGCATAAGACATGTGGCTTTTATGATCTGGGCTGTCAAGATTGACGCCATCCCAGCACTGGGGGAACTCAATGCTTAAAACCAAATCGTCACCAGCTGGACAATTGACCAATGACGAGCCCACCCAGTTGGAGTTTTGATGGCAAGAAAAGCGCACCCGGTTGGACGGGCGTGCGCTGTTGGCGGGGTCGCCGGCGATCATGCGCAAACCTGCGGGTAGCGGTTGGATGGTGGCTGCAGGCACGCCATCGTAGCCAGGTTTGTAATAAAACATCGACGCGGTGGGCCGCACTGACGCCCCGGTTCGGGTATCGATGACTGCAGGCACCCAATAGCCCGTGCGGTTGACTGTTCCACCGTGGCAGCTTGAGCTGCCTGTTTGAGCGATAGATTGTGATGTGCTGTAGGCGTTGACAGCGGTGTTGCCAAAAAAGGCGTGCAAGTGAGAGCGGCCAGGCTGCCCAGCAAAGACGATGGGGTCATCAGGGGCCATGTGAGAGAAGTCGCACACAATCCGAAAGGCGCCATGGGCCGAGGCCGCGCCCAGGGGCAACGTAGCGGTTTCAATACGTTCATTGGCAAACCCCCGGGTGCTCGGGGATGGGGCCACTGTGAGGGTTGATTCAATGGCACCCTTGGAGGCCAAGCCAGACTCAGAGGGTGTGGGTTCGCCCCCATTGCCGCCGCCACAGGCTGACAGCAATGCCAGCGGCACCAAAGATCTCAGGGCGCGCCACGTAGCGCTATGAGGCAAACTGTATTCACGCTTCATGGCATTCATCCTTGTACCCCTCAGATCGACGCTGAAACCAACGTCCTTGATGATGTCTGATCCTAATGGGCATTTGATCGACAGCTACCCCTCAAACAGAGGGGGCATAAAGCATCAAGCGCTTAGCCTCTGATTTTCCCATCAAAAATCGAACTGACATCAATTTTTACCATGACTGCTGACAACACTCGAGACCTCAATGATGACGAATGGGCCCAGCTCGACCAGGCCGTGGGTGCGCTGCGCCCGCGCCAGGTTGATGTGGGTTGGTTGGATGGCTACTTGGTGGGTCTGAGTCTGCAGCCCCAGCCACCTAGCGAAGCCGTCTGGCTGTCGACAGCGCTGGGCTCGATGCCCCAAGACCACCAGGTGACTCGCCTAAGCCATCAGCGCCTTCGAGCGCTGCGCGCAGCGCTTCGCAACCAAGTCTGGTGGGACCCCTTCATTCGGGCCCAGGCCAGTGAGGCTGAGCCCACAAGCGCCGAGCTGTTGTCTGAGATTGTGCGCCCTTGGGTTGCCGGTCTTGAGCAGTCGCTGCACGACTTTGCGCTGCCTCAGGTGGAAGACAATCCGGCTTGGATGATGGTGCTCGCCCGTTTGTACCGGCACCTGCCTGCCAGCGACGATCAAGATCGCGAGGTGATCGCTATGCTCAATGAGGCCCATCCGTTAAGCACACTAGAAGACGCCGTCGATGAGCTGACAGCTTGCGTGGGTGAGTTGTGGGACTTGGTGCCTCATCCTGAGTTTGAATGAGCGAGTGTATGGTTCATGGCTCTAAGACTGCAGGCACGGGGTGAGCGGCGCAGCTTAGCGCACTGGGGGCTCGGCAAACTTGGCACCACCGTTGTTGCTCATATAGACCACAGCACGGGCAATCTCGAGGTCTGAGAGTTCGCCACCCCCTTGGGCTGGCATGGCGCCTTTGCCTTTGAGCGCAGACAATACTAAGGCATCTAAGCCAGTTTTGATACGGGGTGCCCAGGCTTTGGCGTCGCCCATGACCGGAGCCCCAGCGGCACCCGCGTCATGGCATGCGCTGCATTGGGCATAAACCTGCACGCCTGTTTTAAGCACTTTGGGCGCAGAGGGGTCTTTGATGTCAACGCGGCCTACCCGTTGAATGCGCAAAGCAACAGCCTCGGGCTCGAGGCTTTGGGTGCCTGCGGCATGATTCTGATCTGTGGTGACAAACTTGACCAACAGCACGATCACGATGATGGGCACAACGAAAGCAAAGATGACGGCAGTGATCAACTGCTTGGGGGTCTTGATAGGGCCCTCATGGGCCTCAGATGAATCGTCTTGATGGCTGTGGACGTCGCTCATGGGGGGGGCCTCAATATCGCGGTGCAAAAGTGCGTTGGGATGGGTCTGGCAGCGCAGGAGCCAGGGCGCGCGAAAACCACAAATTATAGAGCTGGAGGTCGGCCCAAGCGTTTGAGGCTTGCTGGGAGCCTGACCAGGCGCCTTCACGGGCTTCATCTGGTATGGGGCCCGCACCTGATGCGAGTCGACCGCAAGACAGCAGTCAGCGAACCTGTTGGTCTTGCGCAGGCCTGCGGGTATAAAATAACCCCATTCAACCTGAAGACGCCGTGTTGCGCTAAAGCGATCAGGGTAGAGATGTGGGGAGAGGCAAAGACAATCATAAGTACAGGGCGTCCGTAGCTCAATGGATAGAGTACTGCCCTCCGAAGGCAGGGGTTGCTGGTTCGATCCCAGCCGGGCGCACCAAAATCCAGACAGAAAGACCAACGCCACCGTGAGGTGGCGTTGGTCTTTCTGTCTGGGGAGCGCCTCCCCCCCCCAAGCAGGGGGGGCGTAAGCAGGGCGCGTTGCGTAAAATTCTCCCATTGCTGAGCGAGAGGGGCTTCATGGCTGGCCATGCGGGGCAAGCCGAACCCAGAGCGCAATGCGCAAGAGCAAGACCTGCTGACTCAGCGCGCCCGCTTGACTCAGGCAGCGCTCAAGGCCTGGCCGAAAAAAAGCCCCATTGATTCGATCAAACCATTCATGAATCCATGAGGCTTGACAGATAGATGAATTGTCGTGATTAAATATATTAACTTGAGATTTTAAAAATGATATTGATCGATCCACGCCAGCGATTGCATTTGCAGGCGCTCATTAATTCAGCCAGCTACGCAGAAGGATATCGCTTTGTCAAAATGTTGTTGGATAATGAGCAACGCAGCGTCTTGGGGTCTGTTTTGGCGGGTAATTATAAAATACTATCAAATTGGTTTGGTAATGCCGCAAAAATTAATGCAAATGACGGCTCATGGCAAAGTATATTTGTAAGATCGGCAACAAGTTTTGCTGGCGAACAGGTTGGGGTGGCGATATCAGATGCAGTTTTCCAAGAGAACTCAGATCGGCTGGCAATTGACGTTATTTCTAAAATCGTCAAGAAGGGTGCGATCCTGCATGTCAATGATGTTATCTCGCTCGATGTTAAGTCGGCGGTTAAATCATTAAACTTGCCATACTGGGGTTGGGTAGGTTTATTGGTGATGTTTTTCCAATATCTATGGGCGGCCTTGGCAGAGATTTCAATGGCATTTCAGATGCAACTTTGAATCAATCTCTTGCAGTTCTCAAAGAGGCAGTCGACGCCAATGTGGCAGGGTCAGTTGCGGTGCCACATGAAAAATCGGTTGCGGGCATTGGAGTCATTTTGGAAATTGTGAACGACCTTTGGAACAGCGCAATCAGATGGATTCCGCGCACCGACCCACTCAGCATCGACCTTGACGGCGATGGCATAGACACTGTCAGCCTGCAAGCGGGCGCGTTATTTGACAGCAGCACCAGCGGGTCAGCCTATGCCGGGTCTGTTGATCAAAGTCCAGGCATAGGCCTTGTTCAAGACACCTTTCACAACCAGTTCACCGACAGCATGGTGATCGCGGCAGATGTGGCGGCCCTGCCCAACGTTGAGGGGTCTGGGCGTGTGCGTGATCTGCAGCAAGCTGCCAGCCTAGCGACCACACAGGGCCGCGCGCTCAAGGCCACCTTAGGCACATTCAACGCAGCCATCACCTACAGCGCCCAACGTGCTCAGGTTGATACGTTGTTGCTCCAATGGGCCAACACCAGTGACCTCAAGCCCAAGCTTGAACAGCGCAACTCCAAGATCACCGGTGTGTGGAGAGACGCTGCGCAACAGGCTGAGTGGGGGCCCAAGTTGCATATTCTCGAAGCTTTCAATGGCCGTTACTTTTTTAACCTGCCCGGCGAGGCTGGCACCACGGGCCATGGTGGCGCAGTCGCCGGGCTGAGTTTGAACACCCCGGATGCCAATGGCAGGCGGATCGGCACCATGGCCTTGGCCGCCCCACAGGTCATGGCCCTGCAGCAAAGCTACGATGCGCTTAAAGAAAGTGTCTACACGAGTCTGGTGCTGCAGACCCGACTCAAACCATGGCTCGATAGCATCCAGCTCAAAGTCACCGAGTTGGGGATCGCTTTTGATCTCACCCCATTGCACACCCTGATCGACACCCGCCTGAGCGCCAACCTGCACAACGGCCTGGCCGACCTGATTGAGTTTGGCAAATACGCGCAACCGATGTTGCGTGGCATCGGCTTTGATGCCTGGTCCAAAGTGGAAAGCATCCTGCGCAGCACTGCGATGACACCAGCAATCAGCACCCTGATGAGCGAGATGGACGTCAGGCTGCTTGGGGTCGGCAACGACACCTGCTTGTTAAGCAAGGGTGATGGCCAAGACTCTGTACGCCCACCCGCGCACGATGCCACTTTGGATCAGCTTAGCAACCCTGTGCAACTCAAAGCGGGTGTGTTGCCCACTGAAGTCACCCTGAGCACCTCATGCAACCGCTTGTTAGCCAAGATCTATGCCGCGAGTGACTTGGTCTTGGTCGAGCACTTTCTCCACGAAGATCAATCAGCCAACCTTGACAACCCGCTGCAGCAAATCCAGTTCAGCGATGGCAGGGTATGGAACCTATCAGCGATTTTTAGCAGAGCATTTGCTGGCATGTCAGACGTTGACGAGACCTGCAACATGCTCAACGCCGAGAGCCTCAATGAGGTGGGATTTTAATTGATTGCCAAGTCCCGCTTGTTCATAACAGCAATTTTCAATTCAAACTTCTGAGGGCGATTTTTGCTATTCTTTTGAGCAGTAACATGCCATTCTTGCCTAACTGATTGGCCGTACCGATCAGAACTCTCCCGCAAATGCGGCAGGCGCAGCCAAGTCCTATCAACGGACACCACCCAGTGCTTATGCCAAAGCTCGAATGTTGCTGATTCGTGCCACGCCTGCACCCGCAGCTGGTACAAAGTGACAAACGCAGAGGGCTTGAGTTTTTTGGGTTCTGCATTAAGGGGTTCAGGTCAAGTAAAGCCCCGTTGCTGTTGCAAATCCACAGGAACTCAACAGATAATCCGCGTATGAATCAAGCTCGGATTTTTTTATAGGCTCAGATTGTCCACGCATCCCTGCGTATGGTCAGACACTTAATGCAACCCCTTCGCGGCGCATGGTGTGTGTCCCGGACAGCGCCAATAACCAATGAAGACATTCGCTCTCTTACTGCTTTGTTTGATAGTCGCCTGCAATCAAAGGCATCCTGCGAAGTCATCTTACGAAGTTGTCGGCACGCAGGCCGAGCGCGTCACAGAAATATCCAATATCCTCGCTAAGCGCATTACGCTGCCAAGTCCACTTCTTGACGCCCACTTCGTGGAACAGAAGATAGGAGACGACATGCTTGGCCCATCGGATTACTTCGCGTTTTACGTCCTTACCGTCGCCACCGCCGATCTCCCCGTATGGAAGGCAGCATTGTCCAAGTCGGAAACTTGGAACCAGTATGCGAACGACGACGAAATCAAGCGTGCGGCGCCGGAAAAGGCGCGGCCGTGGTGGGTCAATGAGGCCGATTTAGGTGCGTTGGAGTTCTATAGCCCGCACGTCCTCACCGGACGCTCCAACGGCTGGGTCGGCATCTCATCCGACGGAAGAATCTACGTCTATACGTTCACAATGTAACCCAATGACCGCATCGTCTAACCTTTCGGCCCACTCGGACAAGGCCCGTCGGTAAGATTCGTGTAAAAACCTGCCACATCCCCCAAACGCTATATCCCTCGGAACTGAAGATGCTGGGTCGATGGGTCGTTTTGAGAATGGAGATGCAAGGCGTAAAGCACAGCGATACCATTGGGTATCGCGAGCATTTACAACGCCGCAGATCCGTTTTCAAAACGGCTCAGCGATCCGGCATC
>JANMEO010000273.1:0-3002 GCA_031376995.1 Burkholderiales bacterium | reverse complement strand
TGTTCGGAAAATCCTCGCCAGCCATAAAATGGCCTCTTGAAACGGTCTTCGGCGTTGAAAATGATCGCAATACCTATAGGTATTGCTGTGCTTTTCGCCTTGCAGCCCGCTCCAATAGACCATTTTCTGATTGACGATGATTTTCCGAACAGCCCCTAGTCAGATGACTGGTTTATTTGAATTTTTGAATCAAGTCAAATCAAGAGAAGATGAGGAAATCCTCGCGATATCTACAGGAATCACTGAGACGAGGTACTCGCCCAGCTCAGTGCTGGCGGTTGGCTTGGCGTATTGCGGCAAGCCACTGGTGTGACAAGTGGGGTGAAAGATGCTGGCTGGGCCGTCATTTGCTTTGTCTTTTTGGGGTCGCAGTCGGTGGGCTGTGGTGGGATTTATTTCGCTTTTGCCAGGACTTGGTGAAATTGCCTATGATCACGATCAGTTTTGAAAAGAAGGGGATGTCCATGCGACCGTCTGTTGTGCTCGATTCCAACCGAGGCGCAGTGCGCGAAGCGGTGAGCCGCTTTCGCACAACGAACCCGCGCGTCTTCGGTTCAGTGCTGCATGGCACCGATCGGGATGGCAGCGACATCGATTGGCTGGTGGATACGCTGCCTGGTGCGACTTTATTGGACTTGGGTGATTTGGAAGAGGCGATGAAGTCGCTGCTCGGCGTTGATGTCGATCTGTTGACGCCTGGCGATCTGCCGCCGAAGTTTCGGGCTCAGGTGCTTGCGCAGGCGCAGCCGGTATGAGCGCAAATCGGTTGCGCGATGATCTCGCGCACATTCAGCAAGCCGCAACCGATGCCGGCAACTTTGTCGATGGGTTGGGCAAAGATGATTTTCTGACCGACAAGCGCACCCACCATGCCGAGATCATGAGTCTGATGATCATCGGCGAGGCTGCTAAGAAGGTCATCGATGTCTACCCCGAGTTCATCCAGGTTCACGCCGAAGTGCCGTGGCGCAGCATGCACCATATGCGTCATCGCCTGGCCCACGGCTATTTCGATATCAACCTTGAGGTGGTGTGGGAAACGACGCAACAATGGGTACCACAGTTGCTCCAGCAGTCGCCTGCCTTGCGCCTGGATACCGGTGATGAAGATGGCCATGATGATGCAATGACTCCATGACCACCACCATGGTGTCGGTAGAACTCAACAAAGTTATCCAGACTGGCAGTCGCCCTTTGCCACGAGGCCACCGCTGGGTTGCTCAGACCTTGGCAGGCGCTGTGTTGGCGCAGGCGCTGGCTTGGCCGACAGCCTTGTGTGCCCAATCCTTGCCTGCGCCCGTCTCTAATTTGCCCGCTTTGGGTGACACGGCTTCAGCGTCTTTGAGTTTGAATGCCGAGGCCAAGCTGGGGCAGCAGATCATGCGCAGCATTCGGCGTGATCCGGATTATTTGGACGACCCGGTGCTGCTGGAGTATGTGCAGTCGCTTTGGCAGCCGCTGTTGGCTGCATCACGTCAACAGGGGCAGTTGGAAGGGGATGTTGAACAGCGTTTGGCGTGGGAGCCATTTTTGGTGCGTGATCGCAGTGTGAATGCGTTTGCGCTGCCGGGGGGCTATGTGGGGGTGCATTTGGGTTTGATTGCGTTGGCTGACACCCGCGATGAGCTCGCTGCTGTGCTGGCCCATGAGATGACTCATGTGACTCAGCGCCATATTGCGCGCAGCTTGGACAGCGGCAAGCAGCAAGCCTTGATGAGCATGGCGGCCATGATCATGGGCGTTTTGGTGGCCAGCCGCAGCAATGACGCTGGGGGCGGGGCGGCCAATGCTTTGATGGTGGGGGGGCAGGCTGGGGCGGTGCAGGCCGGTTTGAATTTTTCACGGGACATGGAGCGTGAGGCCGATCGCGTGGGGTTTTCTGTGTTGACGGGGGCTGGTTTTGAGCCCAGTGGCATGGCCTCGATGTTTGAGCGGCTGGAGCAATCGTCTAGGCTCAATGATGGTGGGGGCTTTCCGTATCTGCGCACGCACCCTTTGAATGCTGCGCGCATCGGCGAGGCCAAAGCGCGTTTGGGGGTGGGGCCTGCTGCATCGACATCCGGGTCAGGCCGGGGCGAGCATCTGTTGGCGCAGGCGCGGGCGCGTGTCTTGATGGACTTTGGGGCTGCTGCGTTGCGGCGCTGGCAAGCTCAAGACCTTGGCCAGGTTGATCGTGCCAGCGGTGACTCGACCCAGAAGCTGGGCACGGCTTACAGCGTAGCCTTGGCGTCGACGTTGTTGCAAGACTGGCCTCGGGCTGATGCGGCTTTGAAGAAGGCGCAGGATTTGATGCGTGCGGACACACGGGCTGGCCAACGTGTGGCACGGTTGTTGGCCTTGTTGCAGGCGCAATCTTTGCTGGCGAGGGGGGATGCGCTGGCGGCTTGGTCGGTGTTGCAACCTGAGGCCGCGCAGTGGGGGCGGCCTGGCCTGGTGTTGTCTTCGCAAGTGGTGGTGGCTTTGCTAGCTCCGCGGGCTGGTTCTAAGGCCCAATCCGTTGGCGAGCCGCTGGCCCAGCGCTTGGCACAAGATCTGCAAAGCAGCCTGTCAAATTCTTCAGGCGACGCTGGCCTGTGGCTGGCGTTGTCTCGGGTGCAGAGTGCGTTGAATCAGCGATTGCGGTCTGCACGTTCAGATGCTGAATCACACTATGCCTTGGGCGACTGGGACGGCGCGTCAGACCGCTTGCGAGCGGCGCAGCGGCTGGCGCGCAGTGATCCTGCAGACTTTATCGAGCTGTCAGTGATTGACACACGGCTGCGTCAAATTGATGCCCAGCGCCGAGAGTTGGCGTTGGAAACTCGCAGGCCTTGATGCTTTGAGGCCTTGATACTGAGTGCGTTGGGGGGCTGGGCATATACCCCTCGGAACTGAAGATGCCGGATCGCTGAGTCGTTTTGAAAACGGATCTGCGGCGTTGTAAATGCTCGCGATACCAAAGGGTATCGCTGCGCTTTACGACTTGCATCTCCATTCTCAAAACGACTCAGCGATCCGGCATC
>JANMEO010000226.1:0-3056 GCA_031376995.1 Burkholderiales bacterium | reverse complement strand
ACATTGCGCCGGTCTGGTATTTCACGCCTTTTTATTCGATGTTGCGAGCGATCACCGGAGAGATGGCAGCTGTGCTGGCCCTCATTGCGCTGGTGTCTGCTTTGCTGGCTTCTCGTGCCCAACCGTTCATGATCAAGTTGGGTCTGTGGGGCCTGGGTGCAGCCCTTGCCCTGGGTTTGGGTTTGCTACCTGTTTTGTCGGGCTGGCTATCTCTGAGCGGTATTTTGGCTCCGCTGTTTAAAGCGCTCCCCTTGGCCTCAGGCATTGATGCCAAATTCTGGGGTGTCGTGATCATGGGTGGTGCGGTCATCATCTTATTTTTTCTACCTTGGTTGGACAATTGTCAGGTGAAGTCAATTCGCTATCGTCCTGATTGGCACCTTTGGATGTACGCAGTGTTTGTCATTAATTTTCTGATTTTGGGCTATTTGGGCGTACAAGCGCCATCGCCAGTCGGAGAGCGTGTTTCGCAGGTGGGCACCTTGTTTTACTTCGGCTTCTTTCTTTTAATGCCCTGGTGGAGTCGGTGGGGTCAATGCAAAGCCGTGCCCGACCGGGTGGTTTTCGCGGCACATTGAAATCAACAGGGGCTCTCATGAAACAATTTTTTCTTTCCCTGATGTTAGTGCTGGGAGTCTCAGGCCCAGCCTTGGCGGCTGGCGGAGGCATCGAGTGGAATCGATTTCCCAAAGAGCGCATGACTGACCTGACGGCATTGCAAAGCGGCGCACGTACGTTCGTCAACTACTGCTTGAATTGTCATAGTGCGGCGTTCATGCGCTACAACCGCTTGCGTGACATTGGTCTAACTGAAGAGCAGATCAAGAAAAACCTGATGTTCGCTACCGACAAGGTGGGGGATACGATGAAAATCTCGCAAAATCCGCTGGAGGCTAAAGAGTGGTTTGGTGCTAACCCACCTGACTTGACCTTGATCGCTCGCTCCCGAGCTGGCTCAAAGGGCTCCGGTGCTGATTATCTTTATACCTACCTGCGCACCTATTACCGTGATGACAGTCGGCCTACAGGCTGGAATAACTTGGCATTTCCCAATGTGGGCATGCCTCATGTGCTGTGGGAGCTGCAGGGTCAGCGCAGCGCCAAGTATGAAGAGGTTAAAGATCCACACGATGCCAGTAAGGTGACTCATCAATTTGTGGGTTACCAGGTGCTCACGGCAGGCTCAATGACACCCCAGCAGTACGACGAGACGGTGGCTGATTTGGTGGCATTTTTGCACTGGATGGGCGAGCCTGGTCAAGGCAAGCGTGTGCGTGTTGGCGTGTGGGTGCTGCTATTTTTGGGTGTTTTCACCATCATTGCATGGCGTTTGAACGCCAGCTACTGGAAGGATATCAAGTAGCTTTTCGAGTCTGTGCCCGGGCGCAGAGTGCATTTGTACGCAGTACCGCATTGAAGGTGCGTTCTGCGCTGTTAGTTTTTTGACCCCTTTGGGAGCCTGCCACCATGATGGTGCTTTATTCTGGAACCACCTGCCCTTATTCACACCGTTGCCGATTCGTTTTATTTGAAAAGGGAATGGATTTCGAAATTCGCGATGTTGATTTGTTTGCCAAACCAGACGACATCGTATTGATGAATCCGTATAACGAGGTGCCCATTCTGGTCGAGCGTGACCTGATTTTGTACGAGTCACATATCATTAACGAGTATATTGATGAACGCTTTCCTCACCCTCAATTGATGCCAGGTGACCCGGTTGCACGTGCTCGAGTGCGTTTATTTTTGCTGAATTTCGAGAAAGAACTTTTTATTCATGTCAATCTGCTGGAGTCTCGTGTCACAAAGGCCACTGACAAGCAACTTGACCGCGCTCGAGCACAGATTCGCGATCGCTTGACCCAGCTAGCTCCCATATTCTTGAAAAACAAGTACATGTTGGGCGATGATTTCTCGATGCTTGATGTGGCTATCGCGCCCTTGCTTTGGCGTCTGGATTATTACGGCATTGATATGTCTAAGAATGCCGTACCGTTGCTGAAGTATGCTGAACGTATTTTCTCACGTCCAGCCTACATTGAGGCGTTGACTCCCTCTGAAAAAGTCATGCGCAAGTAGGCACTGAGCCATGAGCATATCCCTGCCTCCTTCACCCACTCTGGGCACCTCGACCCGGCCTTATCTGATTCGGGCTTTGCATGAGTGGTGCACTGACAATGGCTTTACGCCCTATGTCGCCGTCTTTGTAGGCCCAGAGGTGCAGGTGCCTGTAGAGTTTGTCAAAAACAACGAAATTGTCCTCAATGTGGGCTATGAAGCAACAACAGGGCTTCAGTTGGGCAATGAGGCGCTTGAGTTCAAAGCCCGTTTCGGGGGGGTGGCGCGCGAAATTTATGTGCCGTTGGATCACGTGATTGCGATTTATGCGCGCGAAAATGGGCAGGGCATGGCATTTCCTGCACCCGTGCCGACAGAGGGGCGGGGCGATGTACATCGAGGGTTGTCTGCTTCAGCGGATCGAGGTTTGCGTTTGGCCACAACCAGCACCGATGAAGAGCGTGCGGATACGCCGGTGGCGTTGGTGGCTGATGATACGACTGATCCACCGCTACCCAATGGTCCTTCACCGGCTCGGCCTTCATTGAAGCGGGTCAAATAATTGCACCCAAAACTGGTAATGCAGAGGTTACTGCTTGCTTCAGGTTTTATAATGAATAATCTTAGCCCTTGTAGCTCAGCTGGTAGAGCAGCGGTTTTGTAAACCGAAGGTCACGGGTTCGATTCCTGTCGGGGGCACCAATTGTTTGAGAGTTAGGGGCTGTTCGGAAATTCAATGAAGCCATTTTTTGATGGCTGCGAGGTGTACAAAGCCAAGAAACATGCAGTCAAGTTTTTCAAACCGTGTAGCCACACGCCGAAAGACTTTCATCGGTACTGTCAACTTGTTGGGGGCTGGACAAGCGATTTTGTAACGCAGATTGCCACGCAATCTCAGGCTGCCAGGAAGGCCATCATCGACGCGCAGCTCACCCTGTCCCAGGCCTTGAAGGCCTGGGCGCGCGCCTCTCGCTTGGCCTGCGCCTGCGTGTTGTAGC
>JANMEO010000224.1:0-20026 GCA_031376995.1 Burkholderiales bacterium | reverse complement strand
GCAAGGCGTAAAGCACAGCGATACCATTTGGTATCGCGAGCATTTACAACGCCGCAGATCCGTTTTCAAAACGGCTCAGCGATCCAGCATCTTCAGTTCCGAGGGGTATACGCCCCTCGCATGATGACCTGTGCAGCCCATACGGCAATTGGCCATAAAAAAACGCCGACAACACTTGCGTGTTTGTCGGCGCTAGACGTTGAATCAGTGGGGTGGCTGATGGGGCTCGAACCCACGACAACAGGAATCACAATCCTGGACTCTACCAACTGAGCTACAGCCACCGTAGACAGAGGAATTATAACCATTCAATCTTTGACCAGCTGGATCTGTGTTTTTTCATATGATCGAAGCATTTGGTACCGTCACATTAAAAGCACATACCGGGCCATGCTCAAGCCCACCCTCGTGATTAAATCGCCACCCAACTTGACCTAGAAAGACATCCCATTGGACTACCCTGGACACCTCTTTGCAGTAGCCGCCCCCAGCGGCACAGGCAAATCGAGCCTGGTCAAGGCACTGCTTGAGCTGGATTCGCACTTGAGTGTGTCGATCTCTCACACCACTCGGGCACCGCGTGGTCAAGAGCAAGAGGGCCGTGAGTACCACTTCATCACCGAATCTGAATTTCGCGCCAAGGTTGCTTCAGACGATTTTATCGAGTGGGCCCAGGTGCATGGTAATTTGTACGGCACCTCTCGGGCCGCCATTGCTGAGCGCATTGCTGCCGGCGTTGATGTCATTTTGGAGATCGATTGGCAAGGCGCCTTGCAAATTAAAAAGCAGTTTCCCAATGCCGTGTTGATTTTTATTCTGCCCCCTAGCTGGGATGAGCTCGCCCAGCGACTCAACCGTCGGGGTGAAGATCACCCCGACGTCATCGCTAAGCGGCTCAAAAATGCCAGAGACGAGGTAGCCCAGGCCAAAAATTTTGATTTTGTTATAATAAATAGCTTGTTCGAAACAGCGCTTTTTGACCTCAAAACCGTTGTCCATTCTCAGCGTCTCAAGTATCTGGCCATGCACCGCCACCGCCCCTCAGTGTTCGGCGCTTTGGGCCTTGGCGCCAGGTCTTGAAGCCGATTTTTGTTAAGCGCAATCCCAGGAGCATGTGATGGCCCGAATCACCGTAGAAGATTGTTTGATCAAAATCCCCAACCGCTTTCAATTGGTACTGGCTGCCACCTATCGTGCACGCATGTTGAGTCAAGGGCATTCGCCCAAGATCGAAACCAAAAACAAACCCGGGGTCACCGCCTTGCGAGAAATCGCCGCTGGTGAAATTGGTATCGAAATGCTGCGCAAGGTGCCTCTCTGAGCGCTCAACATTTTGCTCTCAATAACGGCCCGCTTGCGGGCCGTTATTGTTATACCCATCTTCAGTTCCAATGGATTCAAAGCGCTACTTGGTGAGAAGTCTGACATCTCCATATGCCTGCACGAGCCGACGCCCCCACCCTTGCTCGCAAGTCTCCTGACACGGCCACCTCAAAAGCCACGCCCGTGCACAGCTCGGCACAAGATGCTGCAGCGGCATCATTTGCGGCCCTGGTGCACAAGCTTGACTACCTAGAGCCCTCTGACATCCGCAAAGTGCGTGAAGCTTATCGATTTGCCGATGAAGCGCACCTGGGTCAATTTCGTGCCGGTGGTGAGCCCTACATCACCCACCCCATTGCCGTTGCTGGCCTGTGTGCCAACTGGCGCCTTGATACACAAGCCATCATGGCGGCATTGATGCACGATGCCATGGAAGACTGTGGCATCACCAAGGGCGAACTCATCGAACGCTTTGGCTCTCCCACCGCTGAGCTGGTTGACGGCCTGACCAAACTCGACAAACTGCAGTTTTCAACCCGCGAAGAAAACCAGGCTGAGAGCTTTCGTAAAATGCTGCTGGCCATGGCGCGTGATGTGCGCGTGATTTTGATCAAACTGGCTGATCGCCTTCACAACATGCGCACGATGGGGGCCATGGCGCCCAGCAAACAGCCTCGCATCGCCCGCGAAACCATCGAAATCTATGCTCCCATTGCCCACCGCTTGGGCCTCAACCAAACCTACCGCGAACTGCAAGAGCTCTCATTTCAATACCTTCGGCCTTGGCGGCACACCATACTGACCAAGGCCGTTCAAAAAGCCAGGGGCAACCGACGCGATGTGGTCGAGCGCATTCGCCGCGAGGTTGAGCGGGCGTTTGCGCAAGCTGAGCTGCCCATGCAAGTGCATGGGCGAGAAAAAACCCTCTACTCGATCTATAGCAAAATGCGTGAAAAGCACCTGAGCTTTGCGCAGGTCAACGACATTTTTGGTTTTCGGGTCGTGGTGGCTGGACTGAGCGACTGCTATCTGGCGCTGGGGGTTTTGCACCAGCTCTATAAACCCATGCCGGGTCGCTTCAAAGACTATATCGCCATCCCCAAGGCCAACGGTTATCAATCTTTGCACACCACCTTGGTCAACCCGCTGGGCACGGCAGTTGAGTTTCAGCTGCGCACTGAACCCATGCATGCTGTGGCAGAAGAAGGCATCGCGGCACACTGGCTGTACAAATCCAAGGGTGCCCACAACGGCCCCGTGGCAGCGCAAGAAGCCCAGCGCCTGGGCTCGAAGTGGCTAGAGTCGCTGATGGATATCCAAGATGAAACCCACGACGCCAGTGAGTTTCTAGAACACGTCAAAATCGATTTGTTTCCCGATGCGGTTTATGTGTTTACGCCCAAATCTAAAATTTTGGCCCTGCCGCGGGGTGCCACACCCGTTGATTTTGCTTACGCCATCCACTCTGACGTCGGAGACCACTGCGTCGCAGCCAAAATCAATAGCGAGCCCGTGGCCTTGCGCACCGAGCTTCGCAGCGGCGACGTTGTTGAGATTGTCACCTCGCTCAATGCACGCCCCAGCCTGAGCTGGCTTAACTTTGTGCGCACCGGACGGGCGCGCTCCAAAATCAGGCACCATCTTAAAACCATGGAGCTGGAAGAGTCTGAAGAGTTGGGCGAAAAAATGCTACTGCAGGCCCTGCGCGCTGAAGGCCTGAGCATGCCCTCCGATGACGAGTCTGAAACCTCGATTTGGCAACAATTGGCCCGCTGGAGCGGCAATCGTCACCGCAGCGAGCTCATGGCAGATATCGGACTGGGCAAAAAAATTGCCAGCATTGTGGCCAAGCAACTAGCCCGAATGCTGTCTGACCGAGGCATTCGCCCTGATGCTGTGACCCTGTCTTTAGGCCGCTACAGCCAACCCCTCGGTGGCTCTCAGGGCATGGTGCTGATCGATGGCAGCGAAGGTGCCTCGATTCAACTGGCGCGTTGCTGCCACCCGATCCCCGGTGACGACATCAAGGGCTATCTCGGGCGTGGTGAAGGGCTGATGGTGCACACGGCTGATTGCCCCCTTTGCAAACGCCTGTTTGAGCGCGACGCTGAGCGATTTATCGGCGTCGACTGGACCGAGCAGCCGGTTCGCCTGTTTGAGGTCAGCCTCTCGTTGCTGTTGCGCAATGGCCGAGGTGTATTTGCCCGCGTGGCCTCGGCCACAGCCGAAGCCGAGGCCGACATTGTTCACATTGACATGGGCACTGAGCCCGCCGGAGAGTCGGTTGAACTCAAGGTGCTGCTGACCGTGCGCGACCGCCTGCACTTGGCCGATGTCATGCGCACCCTCAAGCGCTCAAGCACTGTGCTGCGGGTCAGCCGCAGCAAATCTTGAGCCTCACCCAAAACCCCAAGGCCTGAGGCCAACGGATCACCTTTGACCGGTAGAGCCAAACCCACCCTCACCTCGGGCCGATGCGCTGAAGGTGCTGACCCTCCGAAAGGTGGCCTGCACGACCGGCACGATCACCAACTGGGCAATGCGCTCCATGGGCTGCACGGTGAACAGGCTGGGGCTGCGGTTCCAACAGCTGATCATCAACGGCCCTTGGTAGTCAGAGTCAATCAAGCCCACCAAATTGCCCAACACAATGCCATGCTTGTGGCCTAAGCCTGAGCGCGGAAGAATCAAGGCCGCCAAGCCCTCATCGCCAATATGGATGGCGATGCCCGTGGGGATCAATTGGGTCTGGCCCGGCTCAAGCAGCAGGGGGGCGTCTAAGCAGGCGCGCAAATCCAGACCTGCACTGCCTGAGGTTGCATAAGCTGGCAAATCAGACAGGCGAGGGTCGAGCACTTGCAAATCGATCAGGGTCATGGTGATGTGAGATGGGATGTTGGCGGGCAGCCGGGATCAATGCGTGCACGTATTGATCCCGGCTGAGCACGCCCAGAAAAACAGGGCGAAAGCATAGCCTGAATTTGAATCTTGACGACCGCAGTATCCCCAACACACCGGTTTCAAACCAGGCCCTGATGGTTGTCGGGCCTGGCTCACTTCAATGAGGATGGGTGCATCAGGTCTTGGGCCCTTTACAGCGCCCAGACTCTGACAGGCATTGAATGAAAGGTTATAACGCCGGAAATCAATCTCTCAAAAAGGGCTGATTGTTGCAGGGCAGCTCTCAAGCAGTTTTTTCAGATTTTGATAATCAGCGGTTGAGCTGCTGCCCAGCAGATTGCCCCCACCATGGGCAATTTCGTTGATAGATTTAGATAACACATAAGCAGCACCCTGTGCTTCAGAAAAATTCTTCAGGGCTTTGTAGTTTTCGAGACTGCTTACAGACGACGGGAATTTCAACCTAGTCGGAAGGAAGGAGTGGCAACCGATGCAATTCTTGCTTAGAAGAACAGGCTCCACCGTGCTGGTAAAAAATGTCGGGGCTTGCTTGCAGGCGGCTGCGGCTTTTTCAGCAGCAGCTTTTTCAGCAGCGGCTTTTTCAGCAGCGGCTTTTTCAGCAGCAGCTTTTTCAGCAGCAGCTTTTGCAGCAGCAGCCTTTTCAGCAGCAGCCTTTTCAGCAGCAGCCTTTTCAGCAGCAGCTTTTTCAGCAGCAGCCTTTTCAGCAGCAGCTTTTGCAGCAGCAGCCTTTTCAGCAGCAGCCTTTTCAGCAGCAGCTTTTGCAGCATCTGTGAGCCCTCCGGCTACAGGCTCATCCTCAATCATCAAGCTCAAAGTCGCCATCGGACTTTCTTGGCCCCGGCCGTTATCCTTGGCAAACGCTTTGGCTGAAATAACCTGCAGGCCCTTGTTTGGAGTCCATTCGTCAAATTTTCCAGGTCTAGAGTTGCCCATCAACGAGAACGGAGCCGTGTTTTCTGTCCTGACAGCACGCCCTTGCGCGTCATAAAAAATCACGCTCCCAACACCATCACTGGTGTTGGCTCTGAGGGCGATATTTTTACCAGCAGGACGCCGAAACACACCATGTTGGGCGAAAGTGGCGAGTTCGCGACCCGTGTCCGCATCGATAACAGTGAAACTGGTCACCCCCTGGGCTGGCGCTACTGTGAGCTTGAACATCGCGCTCTGGCCTGCTCGGCCCTGGCCGTCTTGAAGCGTGAATGGCGTGGCACTTATTTCGTAAGTGCCCAAGGCAGGTGACCATTTGGAGTAGTTACCCGAGTTGTCTCCCATCAATGCATAAGGCAACGCATTCTCCGTACGCCCGCCGCCGCCCTTAAAAGCGAAAACCACACTACCCACATCACCTTGCGTGTTGGCCCGCACATTGATCCTGAGGTTGCGTTGCAAAGAAATGGCCCCAGTGGGGGAGGTGAAAGTTTCAATGTCTTGACCAGTATCCGCATTGACCACCGTGAAACTGGTGACGGTTTGCGCTGTTGCCCACATTGGCGCAGACAACAAAGCACCCAAAGACATTGTTATGCAAACATTTTTGTATTTCATCGCAAAACCCCAATCTAAGAATTTTTAAAAAAACCCAATGCCCATTTTTGATCTGAGGCAGAGCGCGGAGCAAAACAAATGAAAAATCTATATTTTCAAGCTAGGATTTATTGTCAACTTGAAGCCAAATATTTGTCTCGAAGCTTTTGTTACTTCGGTAAGGAAATGTTTCGAAAAGCGGGTTGGAAAGGCAAGAAAAATTCAGATTCGTGTCATTTCTCCGCCATTCTTTTCTTGGTCTCTTGACTACTTTCACTGTTCTGCTGCGCCTCAAAGCCCGCAACCAAAATTTCAAGAATCGATTGTGCTGACGACGCACCTGACCCTGGAAGTCAGGTATTGATGAAAGCAGCTAATGGGCGTCCCCACTGATAGTAAGGTGATCTTGCATTGTTATCTGCGCATGATTCAAGCGATTACGAGAACCCCATGGCTACATTGACCGTTACCGCACGCGGACAAGCGACTTTTAGAAAAGACGTGCTGCAACACCTTGGCATCAGGCCGGGGGATAAGATCGAGTTGAATTTGCTGCCTGATGGCGGCGAGTGCACAGGGCTGGGCCGGTAAACAATGAAAATTGCTGTTGATACCAACGTACTTATTCGTGCGGCTGTGCGCGACGACCCCGCACAAGCCAGCCTTGCTACCAAGGTCTTGACCCATGCCAGATTGATCGCCGTCGCTGTGCCGTGCCGTGCCTGTGCGAATTTTTCTGGGTGCTGCTCAGGGTCTATGGCTTTCAACCCTCTGACGCAGCCACCGCGATCCGCGCTCTAATTGCCGCAGCCAATGTGCTAGTGGACAGGCCAGCCGTAGAAGCTGGCCTGTCCACGCTCGAAGCTGGCAGAGATTTTGCTGACGGCGTCATTGCCTATGAGGGAAATTGGCTAGGTGGAGAAACCTTCGTTTCCTTCGACAAAAAAGCGGTTGCCCTCCGAAGGCGCAAGGTCAATCAGCGCGACTATTGTGAGAAAAAGATGAAAGCCAAAAAATTCGAGCAACAGTTTCACAAAGGCAGCGTCGTCACGGATTCGTTGGACTTATAAAGCCAAGCGTATGCCACATGATCAAGCTCAGACGCCCAGCCGCTCAGACAGCTCGGCCACCAACGCTCGTGCCAGAGTGAGCTTGTCAGCCCAAGGCAGCTCACGGTGGCCCTGGGCATCGACCAGTGTCAAGGCATTGTTGTCCTGCCCAAAGGTGGCAGGGCCCAGGTTGCCCACCATCAAAGGCACACCCTTGCTCATGAGCTTGTCGCGGGCATGTTTGAGAAGCTCATGGCTCTCTGCGGCAAATCCCACGCAGTACGGCTGTTTGAGATCGGCCACGGCTTTGAGAATATCGGGATTTTCAAGCAACTCAAACACAGGGGCGACCTTGCTGCCATCTTTTTTGATTTTGTGCGATGCCAATTTTGCTGGACGCCAATCGGCCACGGCGGCTGTGGCGACAAACAGGTCACTCACAGGAGCTTGAGCCAGCACCGCAGCCAGCATTTGCTGCGCCGACTGCACGTCGATGCGAGTGACGCCTCGCGGGGTTGGCAAATGCACGGGCCCAGCCACTAAAGTCACGCAGGCCCCGGCCTCATGCGCTGCCCGCGCCAACGCAAAACCCATTTTGCCGCTGGACAAATTGGTGATGCCGCGCACGGGATCAATCATCTCAAACGTCGGCCCGGCGGTGATCAGTACGCGCTGCCCCAACAACACCTTGGGCTGAAAAAACGCCACCAACTCGTCAAGCAACTCAAGAGGCTCTAGCATACGCCCCTCGCCCGTTTCACCACACGCTTGCTCACCCAAGCCAGGGCCCAGCACCGTTGACCCATCAGAGCGCAGCAGCGCCACATTGCGCTGGGTGGCTGGATGAGCCCACATTTCGCGATTCATGGCGGGCGCCACCAACAAAGGGCATTGGTCACGCGCACGCGCCAAGCACAGCAAGCTGAGCAAGTCATCAGCCTGGCCATGGAGCAATTTGGCCAAAAAATCAGCACTGGCAGGCGCCACCAACACCGCATCCGCCTCGCGAGAGAGGTTAATGTGGGCCATCGAATTGGGGGCGCGAACATCCCACTGGCTGGTATAAACAGAGCGCCCGGTGAGTGCCTGCATCGTGGTGGCGGTGATGAACTGCTCAGCCGCCTGCGTCATCACGCATTGCACCGTGGCGCCAGAGCGCACCAACTCGCGCGCCAGTTCAGCAGCCTTGTAGCAAGCAATCCCCCCCGACAAGCCCAGCACGAGGTGCTTGCCTGCCAAATCAAATCGGTTAGCCATAGGTCAACACGCAAAGCCCAACACAATGGCGATTGTGGCTGATGTGTGAAGCGAGATCGCAGCAGGCCCGCTAAAGAGTTGGCGTCCATGGTCGCCTGGCATCTCAACTCGTGCGCTCTAGCGCTAACAACTCGGCCACAGTTTGACGACGTCTGATCAAACGTGCCTGCCCACCTTCAACCAGCACCTCGGCGGCGTAAGGCCGGGAGTTATAGTTGGAAGACATCGAGGCGCCATAAGCCCCCGTGTCATGGAATACCATCAAGTCGCCCACTTGCGCCATGGGCAGCTCTCGGGTGAGCACCACACCGCCCTCACCCTGGGTGAACACATCGCCTGACTCGCACAGCGGGCCGGCGACCACACAGTCGTGCAAGGGACGATGGGTGTCGTCTGACGGTAGCAATGAGATGTCGTGATGGCTGCCGTACATGGAGGGGCGCATCAGCTCATTGAAGCCCGCATCTACCAAAACAAAATTTTTGCTGCCCATGCGCTTGGTGGCACGCACCTCAGCCACCAACACACCCGACTCAGCAACCAGGTAGCGTCCGGGCTCGATCTCGAGCTGTACTGGGCGGCCCACGGCCTGTTCAATCTGTTTTCGAGCAGCGTCCCACAAATTGAAGTAATGCGCACTGTCGATGGTGGGATCGCCCACGCGGTAGGGGATTGAGAGCCCACCGCCTGCGGAAATAGCCTCAAACGGCAGATCAACCCGACTGGCCAAATCGACCATGGCCGAGCAGACTACCTGCAAGTGCCCATAATCAACCCCCGAACCGATGTGCATGTGCAGCCCCACCAGGCTCAAGCCATGCTGACGCAAGGCCTCCAGTGCCAAGGGCAAATCGGTGTGCCAAATGCCGTGCTTGCTGTGCTCGCCACCAGTGTTGGTCTTGTTGCTGTGGCCATGCCCAAAGCCTGGGTTGATGCGAAGCCACACCGGGTGGCCTGATGATTGGCGGCCGAGCTGATGCAACATATCGATGGAACCTGCATTCACAGGGATACCCTCATCGATCACCTTGCGCAAGGTTTGATGGTCTAACAAATCGGCGGTGAAGACGATGCCCGATGGCCCCGGACCACCCGCACTGTAGCCCGCCATCAAAGCGCGCTCAATCTCACCCAGAGAAACCGCATCAACCCTCACACCCGCCTGGTGCATCAAACGCAACAGGTGGATGTTGGAGTTGGCCTTTTGTGCAAATCGAATGGTGTCAAATGCACGCAGTGCATCAATGCGTGCGTGGATCGTGGCGGCGTCATAAACCCATAGCGGGGTGCCGTGCGCCTGAACCAGAGCGCGAAGCGGGTCGGGCGCAAAGGGGCTCGCAGGCAAGTGATCAAGCTGCGAGGAGAGATTGGAAGAACCCCTATTCATCTGAAGTTTGCACGCTCAACAGTGGCTGCTGATCCAAAGCGTCAAGCTTGGCGGGAGACTGAGAGAGAAAGGATGCCGCCTGGATGTGAAACTGACCGCGAGTTATCGAAACATCAAACGCAACGATGAATCGGTTGTCGTTGGGAAAACAAGATAATTTTCTTGCTACTAGGGCGTGGATGATGTCTTTGAAATCATGGGCACCATCGGCCTCTATAGTGCCAACCAGACGGTCTAATTCTGCGCAACGAAGCGGCTCTTCTATGGTAGAAAGATTCCAGGCCATCACGCCAGTCGTGACCAATTTGCGGAATTGATCGAGGGTGATCCCCCGCCTGCAATAGGGGTCGATCAAATCGCCCAGAGACTCAGACATCTTCGGGCCATCTGGATTATGAAAAACCTTTTTGAGACCCTGCACGCATGGCAGCAACTTCAAATTCACCCCACGCCGTTCTCGCTTATTTCTACTTGCCACGCCCATAAAAATCTCTTGGTTAATGCCAGATGAAGCAGGCATCTGGTGATCAATAACTGTTATTTTATGCGTTATGCACCCATAAAAACTGAAGATGCTGCACTCTTTTTAAGGCCCTGCCGCCCATGAATTCTCTACCACCCGCTGTTCAACAACGCATTCCCCGGAGCACGCGCCAGGATGCCGCAACCATCGGCCTGATCGGGTTGGCCCACGCGTGCTCACACTTTTTTCATTTGTTGCTGCCGCCGCTATTTCCATTCTTTATTCAAGAGTTTGGACTCAGCTACACCGAGCTGGGTTTGTTGGTCACCCTGTTTTTTACGGTCTCGGGTGTGGGCCAGGCGGCGGCCGGCTTTTTAGTCGACCGCACAGGCGCCCGGCCAGTGTTATTTGCCGCCATGGCTTTGTTTGCGATGGCGGGGCTGGCCACTGCCTTGGCGCCGGGTTATTCAGGCTTGATGCTAGCGGCGGCTTTGGCGGGTTTGGGCAATGCCCCGTTTCACCCGGCCGACTTCACAATTTTGAATCACCGCGTGAGCGCCAACAGGCTGGGTCACGCGTTTTCAGTGCACGGCATCGCAGGCAATTTGGGCTGGGCAGCGGCGCCAGTTTTTCTCACAGGCTTGGCTGCGGCCACAGGCTCATGGCGGGTTGCCGCCGCTTGCACCAGCGCGGTGGCGCTGACCGTGCTGGTGGTGCTGTGGGTCAATCGGTCGTCTATTGATGATCGATGGGCCCTTCAAGGCGATGATGACGCAAAAGGCACACCACGTCTACAGCCCAGCGCAGGGCAGCACCCCTTGGCATTTTTGAGCCTGCCCTCGGTGTGGCTGTGTTTTTCTTTCTTCTTTTGGACGACCTGCTCACTGGGCGCCATTCAAGGTTTTGCCAGCCCGGCGTTGGTCACTTTATTTAACTTGCCGTTGGCAATCACAGCTTGGGTTGTCACGGGCTACATGCTTTGTGGCGCAGTGGGCATGGTTGCAGGGGGGTTTTGGGTGACGCGCTCTGCACGCTCTGAGCAGCTCATTGGGCCCGGCTTGCTCACCTCTGCCGCCCTGCTGTGCGTGGTGGGCAGCGCCAGCTTGCCGGGATGGCTGGCCGCAGGGCTGACTGCCCTGGCTGGCTTGGGCGTGGGGTTTGCAGGCCCCTCGCGTGACATGCTGGTCAAACGTGCCGCCCCTGCAGGGGCAACAGGCCGTGTTTATGGCACGGTCTACTCAGGTCTGGACCTGGGCTTTGCGGTGGCAGCACCGGTTTTGGGCTTTTTTCTAGACCGCGGCTGGGCAGCCAGCGTTTTTTATGTTGCCGCGCTGACGCTGGCCATGGGTGTGGCATCAGCAAGACTGGTGGGATGGGTTAGTAACAAAAGGTAGTATTTACTTTGTCACACACACCGATCGTCTGACGAACCCAAAACAACCCTGGAGGCCTAAAATTTATTAGCCGTTAGGTTTCTTAATTCACCTGCTCATCGGCGCCGCACTGGCTGATGCCTCTCAAGATCTTTATGGAGTCGATTAGCATGAAGGCAACCTGCAATAACCCCAAAAGCCTGGCGATCAAAGCCACCACGGCCATCAGTCTTCTCGGGTTGAGCCTGCAGGTCAGCGCACAAGCGGCCGCCCCGACAGCGCTCGCATTCAATCGAGCCGATATCGCCTGGATGCTGACCTCGACCGTGCTGGTGATGTTCATGACCATGCCCGGCATCATTTTGTTTTATGCCGGCATGATGCGCACTAAAAATGTACTCTCAATGGTGGCTCACACCCTCGCAGGTGCTGCCGTGGTGACTTTGTGCTGGGGCATGATTGCCTACTCCATTGCCTTCACTGAGGGCAACGGCTATTTTGGCAACTTAACGCGAGCCTTCACCAACAACCTGGTCGGCGGCAACGTCAGTGCCCACCCAATAGCTGCCTCAATCCCTGAGTCGGTTTTCTTTTTGTTTCAACTCTCGTTTGCGATTATCACTTTTGCACTCATTTTGGGTGCCACTGCAGAGCGCATGCGCATGGGCGTGACGATTTTGTTTGCTGCCTTGTGGGTGACTTTGGTTTACGCGCCGGTGGCTCACTGGGTTTGGCACCCTGCGGGCTGGTTGGCTCAAAAAGGTCACATGGACTTTGCCGGAGGCACCGTGGTGCACATTTTGTCTGGCGCCAGTGGCCTGGCTGCGGCTTGGGTTTTGGGCCCGAGAATGGGTTTTGGTAAAGAACCCATGGTGCCCCACAACTTGCTCATGACCACGATGGGGGCGGGCTTGTTATGGGCGGGCTGGTTTGGTTTCAATGCCGGTTCGGCCTTAGAAGCCAGCCCCAGGGCAGCCGGTGCGTTCATGGCAACCCAAGTTGCCGCTTGTGCCGGAGCCTTGACATGGGGGTTTTGTGACTACATCAAACGCCGCCACTGGAGTGTGCTGGGGATGCTTTCAGGCGCCATTGCGGGCTTGATCGCTGTCACCCCGGCCTCAGGGTTTGTGGCTTTCGATGGCGCCTTGGCCATCGGGGCTGCGGCTGGGTTGATCTGCTGTATCGCTGTGCTGAGTTTCAAGTCAAGCACTGGCATTGATGATTCTCTGGACGTGTTTGCCCTGCATGGCGTTGGTGGCTTTGTTGGCACCATTTTGACGCCCGTTTTTGCCACCAGTGTGATTGCCCCAGTCACAGCCACAGTGTTGACCAACATGTTGGGCGGGCTGGCTGTTTTTGCCTACGGGGCCAGTGCGACTTGGCTGATTTTGAAACTGATTTCGGTGATGATGAGGCTGCGCGTCAGTGAGACCGAAGAGAAAGTTGGGCTTGATATCTCTCAGCACGGTGAAATGGTGTCATCCCCAAGCCAATAACCAGGTGTCTAACCATGAGTGCCGACAACAGCAAAATTGTTAACTACCTCATTCGGATGGTAGTGCCGCTGAAGCGAGAGTTCAGTATCAACCTCAATGTCAGCCAGTTTTGCCATGACTTGGCTTATGCGAAGGAGGTCATCGATGCTGCATTGACCAGCCAAAACCCTTCGCTCAAAGAACAAGCCCAATATGTCGCAAGCCTGACCTTTGGGCCTCGAACTGGCACCCCCCCCCCTTCAGTCAAAACGAAGCAGACCTTGGCCGCAGACCCAACGCTTGGGGGCACTCCACCGCCAGCCTCAGCTTCATCAACCAAACGCGAAAAAAAGGCCCAAGAGGCAGCGAGCAATGCCGCCAACCAGCCTGCCACGCCGCTCACCCCGGAAGAAGAGATGAAGGCGCAGATCATGAAAAAGTACACCTCTGGTTTGCGTTGAGTCCGATTAACGCGCTGCAGATGGTTAGCTGTGCCATCCCTGGTGATCATCTACCCATACAACCTGAAGAGACCAGGTTGTATGGGTATCAATTTCTCAACGCCACCACCAGCTGAGACTCAAAAATACGATCATCCCGACCACAATGGTGCCTAGCAAACCCCGACGCCAAAAAAAATAGGCCCCACCGGCCACGGCCCCGAATAACAGCGGATTCTTCCAGGTCTGAATCAAAATTCCTTGGCTGAGCAGAACTTCCGGCGTGATCACGGCCGCTAAAGCGGCCAAAGGCGCATAGCGCAAACCCCGCTTAGCCCATTCAGGAAGCACCAGCTCGCGCCTGAAGAGAAAGAAAAATGAGCGTGAGAAAACCGTGATCACGGTCAAGCCCAAAAGGGTCAAAATCACTTCAAATTCACTCATTGGCGCGCGGGGGCGATCGCCAAGCCATAGATTGCGTCATCGATTGCTCCATCATCAAACCGGCACACACAGCCGCCACAATCGCCACCACAATATTGAGCCGAAGCGGTAAAGCAAACGCCGCCACGGCTGCCCCGCCGGCCACAATTGCAGCCACCCAAGTGGCACGATCAGACAGTAAATTGCACATTAGACCCAAAAGGGCCAACACCCCTGCAAAGCCCAGGCCCCATTGGGTTGGGATGACGTCGGCCAAGAAAATGCCCACCACCGAGGGCACTTGCCAGGCCAGCCAATTGGCGGTGGTCGCCCCCATGAAATACGCCATCTGCCCCTGGTTGTCTTGAGGCTCTTTGTAGCGTTGCATGAACAAGACATAAGCCCAATCGGTCGTCAAGTAGCCAAGCAGTAGGCGTCGATAAAAACTCAAGTGCAGCACGAAGGGACGCAAGTGAGCACTGAAAATCACAAAGCGCAAGTTGACACAAAACGCTGTGGCCCAAATGACCCACATCGGGGCGTTGGCCGCAATCAGCGGCAAAGCCGCCAGTTGCGCGCTGCCCGCAAACACCATCAAAGTCATGCACAAGGACAACGGCACCGACAATCCGCTCTTGATCATGGCAACCCCAGTGACCAAGGCCCAGGCAGCAATACCAGGGCTGACTGCAGAGATGGCCTTGAAGCCCAGGCGAAACTGCGGATGCGCAAGCGCTGAAATCATGTTGTTCACACCCACCAGTGTGGCAGGTGCCTTTGGCCACTGCAACACAGCGTGGGTTGGTCACCACGCCGATTGAATTTACTTGCCTGAAGTTGCCACTTTGTCTTCAGCGACCGCCTTGCCATCAACTGCCATTTTGTTGTCAACAGTCGCATTGTCGTGAGCCGCAACCTTGCTTGAAGCGCCCGCCTTGGCCAGCGCAGCAGACGGAATTGTGGGTGGCACTGGCTCGATCTTGTTCTCACGCATGTAATCGTTCATATCACGCCAACCGGCAAACACAGCCGCTTTGTCAGCCTTGCGATTGAGGGTGTAGCAATCTTCAATTGCCCGGCCAGCGTGGCGACAAGCCCCACCCACGGCACGACCTTCGGCGTCTCGAACAGCAGCTATTTTTTCAGGCGTCTCAATGCCCAGCATGTCACAGCCCGCCATAGAAGCCAGCAGACACCCGCTCAGGGACAAAGCGACAAAATAGTTCATAAGGCGACAGGGCCCATGCAGTGACGATGCTCTCAGAAGACTATCGACCGAAGCACCTGAGAACTTAAGGGTGGTGACCCCATTCCCACACCCACACCCACACCCCTACGCTACAACGCCTGATCGCCCCCCCCCACGACGCATTCAATTGCTGGCCGAAGCTTCTCCCAGTCGCTGACCGACCCAATCGCTGGCCAACTGCCCCTGAAAAAATATGGCTGCATCGAGACGCTTACCTCCCGCGCGCTGCAGACTCGTCACCCGCAATGCCGCACCTAGAGCGCACTGCACCACGAGCCCTTCGGCATCCAATGCCAGCACAGTGCCCGGCAAAGCCAAAACTTCGGTGCTCAGCACCTGGCCACGCCAAAGCTTCAAAATTTGGCCTTGCCAAAGGGTATGGGCCCCTGGTGAGGGATCAAACGCACGAATCCGACGCTCGAGCACCCCGGCTGGCAACGACCAATCGATCAACGCCTCAGCCTTGTCGATTTTGTGGGCATAACTCACCCCTTGTGAGGCCTGAGGCATGGCCACCAACAGCCCTTGCGAGACAGCGCCCAACGATTGCACGATCAACTCACCACCCAGGGCTGCCAAACGGTCGTTCAAAGAGCCTGTTGTCTCGTCAAGAGCCACCTTGATGGTGCGCCCACTGAGCATAGGGCCTGTGTCCAAACCCGCATCCATTTGCATGATGGTCACGCCTGTCTCAGCATCGCCCGCCTCGATAGCGCGGTGGATGGGTGCGGCTCCACGCCATCGGGGTAGACTTGAAGCATGAATATTCAGGCATCCCAAACGAGGCACATCAAGCACCCATTGCGGCAAGATCAAGCCATAGGCAGCCACCACCATCACATCCAGCTCAGCGGCTTGCAAGGCCTGCCGCACACTGGCCGCATCGTCTCCAAAACGCCCCTCTAGCCTCAAGCCGCGGGGCTGATAAAGAGCCAGATTCTGCTGCTCAGCCCACACTTTGACCGGCGACGACAAGCACCTCATGCCGCGCCCGGCGGGGCGATCAGGCTGCGTCAACACCAGGCACACTGAATGACCAGCTTCCCATACGGCTTGCAAAGCCACCTGCGCAAACTCTGGCGTGCCTGCAAACCCCACCCTCAACATCGGCTTAAGCGCCATGACGAAGACTTTTTAAAAGTTTGGTCCGAATTCGATTGCGCTTGAGCGGACTCAAATAAGCCACAAAGACTTTGCCTAGCAGGTGGTCCATTTCATGTTGGACACAAACAGCCAAAAGCCCACTGGCTTCAAACTGTTGAACAACCCCATTGCGATCTAACGCACGAACCGTGACTTGTGCATGACGCGGCACCATGTCATAAATGGCAGGTACAGACAAACAGGCCTCCTCACCAGTCACCATTTCAGGGCTGCACGCCACCAACTCAGGGTTAATCAATACCAAAGGGTTGTTGTTTTCTTTGGAAACATCGATCACGACCACACGTTCATGAACATCCACCTGGGTCGCCGCCAACCCAATTCCAGGCGCAGCGTACATGGTCTCTAGCATGTCATCGACCAACGTCTGAATGCGAGCGTCAATATGGACCACAGGCTTGGCCACCTTGTCCAAGCGTGGGTCGGGATAATGAAGAATAGTTAGTTGAGCCATGAAAGCCAATCTATACGTAAAAACTGGAGGTGCATTGCAATTTTGAAGATGCTGTGTTCATGGATCAACTAGCAATGGGCCTCAACTCAACTGGGTGTGTGGCACAACACACGGATTGAGGGCACCGTGTGGGTGTCTGCTGCGTTGCGAATGTGTGGAATTAGGGGCAGAATTGCTTGGCATGATTCTTTGTAAGTCGCGAACAATGCTGCCTAAGATCGTTGTGTTCAGGCAGTGTCAACCACTTTACTTCACTGCGCATGGCCTGCAGGTTGACGCCCCTACCCGCCCCTTTGAAAGACGAGACACCATGACACGTGCGACTCTCCTAACCCCACCCACAAGCTGGGCTCTGCGCACCACCACAACGCTGAGTGTACTGACCTTGATGTCGCTGTGGGCCATGCAAAATGCCCACGCCACCAATTTTCCCGTCACCGACCAACAGCGAAGCACGGCGCAAAAAACTGCTGAAGCTGGCGTGCCTTTGTCTGAGCTCGCACCCGATGCACCTGATAGCTATTTGATCAAAAGCGGTGACACCCTCTGGGGCATCTCCAAAATATTTCTCAAAAGCCCCTGGCGCTGGCCTGAGTTGTGGGGGATGAATATCGATCAGATTCGCAACCCTCACCTGATCTTTCCAGGTCAAATTTTATACCTTGACAAATCAAATGGCCGCGCGCGTTTGCGTGTGGGCAAGCCCATAGCGCCAAGCAGCACGGACAAAGTGACCCCCCGCAGTCGCGCTGAACCTATTGCCAACGCCTCGATACCCACCATTCCTTTAGCCCTGATTGAACCCTTTTTAAACGAAGCGGTGATTTTTCAGACCAATGAAATGGAAAACCACCCGCGCATTGTGGCTGCGCAAGAAGAGCGGGTTTTGCTGACCCGCGGTGACTTGGCTTATGTGCGAGGCGAGCTCAGCGGCCAAACCACCCAATACCGCATCTACCGCGAACCCAAACCCTTGACCGACCCAACCACCCTTGAAGTGTTAGGTTATGAAGCCGCCTATGTGGGGGCTGCCGATTATGTGCGCTCAGGCGACACTTTCACAGGGGCCGATGGCAAACCGCAAGTGGTGCCTGCCACGTTTACCATTGGTGTCGTGCGCCAAGAGGTACGCATTGGTGACCGGCTGTTTCCGCCCTCAGTCCAAGATTACACCAGCTTCGTACCCCGCGCGCCTGAGGGTCAGATTGTTGGGCAAATTGTGTCGGTCTATGGTGACGCCATCTACGCGGGTCAAAATCAAATCGTGGCCATCAACCGTGGCCTGCGTGACGGCGTAGAGCGTGGCCACGTGTTGGCTTTATGGCGCGAAGGGACCTCCCGTATCGACCGGTCTGACCCCACCACCCCTGCCATGAGGCTACCCGATGAGCGCCACGGCAATCTTCTGGTGTTTCGAGTGTTCAACAACATGGCTTACGCTTTGATTCTCTCGGTGCAAGACCCAGTTAAACGGGGTGACCGTTTCAGCCAGCCTTGAACCCTGCTGCAAGAGAAAACCCGCCGCTCATCGAGCGAGATGAGCTTGCGGCCTGGCTGCGACTGCTGTGCACCCCTGGGGTGGGCCGAAGTAAGGCCCGTATGCTGCTCAGCGCCTTTGGCTCACCTCAAGCCGTGTTTGATGCGTCGGCCAGCGCCTGGCGCGATGTAGTGCCAGGGCCGGTGGCTCAGGCCCTGGGCCGTAAGCCTGGCGGCTTAGCTGGCACCCTAGACGCCACTTGGCGCTGGCTCTATCCCGATATCGAGACCTTTGGCTCCCCACGATCTGTGGTGCTGCTAGGGGCGCAGACCTATCCCAGCGCTTGGCTGCAAATCGCCGACCCCCCTCTGCTGATCTACACCCAGGGTCATGCTGCCCTTTTATCTCAGCCCAGTCTCGCCTTGGTCGGCAGCCGGGGGGCCACACCCCAAGGCCTGATCAACGCACGAGCTTTTGCCCAGACCCTGAGCGGTGTGGGCTTGACTGTGGTGTCTGGCCTGGCCTCTGGCATTGATGGTGCCGCACATGAAGGAGGCCTGATGGGGCCTGGCAGCACCATTGCGGTTGTGGGCACCGGGCTCGACCGCGTCTACCCCCGACAACACCGTGATCTTGCTCATCAAATTTCACAAAAAGGGCTCATCGTCAGCGAATATACCCCTGGCACCCCTGCCTTGGCAGCCCACTTTCCTCAGCGCAACAGGCTGATTGCAGGGCTGAGTCTGGGCACTTTGGTGGTTGAAGCGGCCCTGCCATCGGGCTCGCTCATTACCGCCAGGTTGGCCATGGAAGCGGGACGCGAAGTGTTTGCCATCCCAGGGTCGATTCATGCGCCGCAAGCGCGCGGCTGCCATGCCTTGATCAAGCAGGGCGCCAAATTGGTCGAAAGTGCCCAAGATATTTTTGATGAGTTGCACTGGAAAACCCCGCTGTCTGCGATGTCACCCCCCCAAGAATCCAGCGCTCCCGCGCCAGCACAGACCGCCCCTTTGCTGGCAGCTTTGGGTCACGACACCCTGAGCTTAGAAGCCCTGGCCGCACGCACTGGCTGGACCCCCCAAGTTTTGAACGTGCAATTGCTCAACCTCGAGTTGTCTGGCCATGTAGCCCGGCTGCCAGGCCAGATGTTTCAGCGGCTCCAACAAGCCTGATCACGCTCTGCGCCACACCTCCAGAGCGGCAGCCCGATGAAAACCCAGCAGTGGTCAATTCAAAATTTTGATGGTTACTTTGGCTTATTTTTGAGCCGTAAAAAGCCAATTTAGCTTAAAAAATAAGCCAAAACCCTGTGAGTTGGACTTTTACAGAGCGATAGGTCGCTATGGATTTTTGAATGAGAATTGCTGTCCTTTTGACCAACCCCGCATCAGAATCAAAACCCTGGGGTATAGTCAAATTATGTTCGACGTTCTTGTTTATCTTTACGAAAATTATTGGCGCCCCGATGCCTGCCCCGATCCTGTGCGCTTGGCGCGCAAGTTGACTGCGGTTGGCTTTGAGTCGGATGAGATCGAAGAAGCCCTGTCTTGGCTCGATGGCCTGGCCAACGTTGCCGAAGCTTATGTGGGCACCCAGTCTGAACGCAGCATGCGCGTGTACTCAACCCAAGAGCAAGACCACCTAGGCCAGCGATCGATCGGATTCATCAGTTTCTTAGAGTCGGCTGGCGTATTGCCGCCACCCATGCGCGAAATGATCATCGACCGCGCCAGCGCTATCTCAGGTGAATCCATCGACCTCGAAGATCTCAAAATCATCATTTTGATGGTCTTTTGGAGCCTGGGCGAAGAACCTGATGCATTAATTCTGGATGAGCTATTTGTTGAAGAAGAAGACCGTTTGATCCATTGAGGCCTCACGCGTAAGCCCTAAGGATCTGGTCCGGAATAACTTGGCTGTTTATCGCGCTGCCATGGGGGTCCAGTGCAAGGCGCGAGCCGCGGCCAAGGCTGGTGGCCTTGGCAAGGGTCGCAACGCAGCAATGGGCCGCCAGGGCAAGCGAGAAATAGCCAAGTTATTCCG
>JANMEO010000167.1:0-2494 GCA_031376995.1 Burkholderiales bacterium | reverse complement strand
GCCTACTTCGCTATACCCCTCGGAACTGAAGATGCTGGATCGATGGGTCGTTTTGAGAATGGAGATGCAAGGCGTAAAGCACAGCGATACCATTTGGTATCGCGAGCATTTACAACGCCGCAGATCCGTTTTCAAAACGGCTCAGCGATCCAGCATCTTCAGTTCCGAGGGGTATATACCCCTCGGAACTGAAGATGCTGTGTTGGCAAGTGGCTCATACCTGAATGAGAAAATACCCGTTTCGCAGGAAGATGTTCTCCGATTCCATGGCCCATGTTCGACACTGCTGTCGCATTTCCCCCATCAGATTTTTAGAAAACCCAAGGTAACCTATGACAAATTTGCGCGACAAGATCACGACAGCCATTGAGGAAACGGCAGACATGCGTGGTACTGAAGTGAGTGTCCTGGTTGATGAGACCGTACTGCTCGAATCCGGCCTTGACTCCCTCGGTTTTGCTATTTTGGTGGCCAGGCTTGAAGAAGAGCTTGGCTACGATCCTTTTGTCTTGATGGACGTGCCGGTTTATCCCCGAACCTTGGGCCAGTTCATTGAAATCTACCAACGATTTGCGCCTCAATGAAGTGTTTGCTCGATCGGCGTTCAACTTGCATGGCAAGCGATGTTTTGTGGGTCGCTGACCCTATCGGCCCGATTGACATCGCCAGATTGGCCCAGGCACTGAGCCGTGTTAACCCCACCATTTGGCAAGGCAAGCGAGTGGCCATTGGCGCTTTGCCAGTCGTTGAATTTGTTTGTGCACTCGTATTTTTGGACGGACTCGCTCAGGCCATTGTCTTGCTACCCGCCGAAGATAATCTGGCGACCCGTGAAGCCCGCCTGTCGCAGGCGGGGATCGACATCGTCGTGGATGGTGATGGTTTGGGTTTTGCCAAGCTGTTGTCTCAGTCTGACACCCATGGATCGAGTGGCACAGCCCGCCTTGCCGTTGTAGATCGCCCAACAGCGATCCCAACGACCTGGCTATTGCCCACCTCGGGCACCACCGGCACACCCAAGCTCATCGCCCATACGTTTGCCACATTGACGCGCAGCATGATCACCCGCCGCATCGGCGACGCCTACACATGGGGCAGTCTGTACAGCCTGCGCCGCTTTGCAGGCTTGCAGGTATTTCTTCAGGCATGGATATGTGGCACGCCGCTCATTCTGAATGAAGAAGCCGCCGATCTACACGACGTGCTGACTCGTTTCATTGACCTGGGTTGCAATGCACTCTCAGCCACACCGTCGATGTGGCGAAAACTGGCCATGCACCCTTTGTTTGACCGGCTGACCTTGAAGCAAATCACTTTGGGCGGCGAAATTGTTGACCAAGCCGTTTTGGATCGATTGGCGAAACAGTTTCCTGCTGCACGCATCACTCATATTTACGCATCCACAGAAGCGGGTATCGGCTTTGCCGTGCGTGATGGCCTCGCTGGTTTCCCTGCTGACTATTTGCTGCATCCACCATCAGGGATCGCGATGCGCATCGATGACCAAAATCATCTCTGGTTTGGCTCCACGGCGCCTGTGCAATGGGCCCCGAGCGTAGAGAACGACTGGATTGACTCGGGCGACGTGGTTGAAATACAAGCTGACAGAGTTCGCTTTTTAGGTCGTGCCAACGGGTCAATCAACGTTGGCGGCAACAAAGTCATGCCCGAAGAAATTGAGTCGATTATCAAAGAGCTGCCGGACGTTGCATTTGTTCAAGTGCGCGCCCGCAAAAGCGCCATGCTGGGCAGTTTGGTCGAAGCAGCCATCACCCCTGTGCCTGGCACCGACATGGATTCCGCATTCAAGAAAAGAGTGACAGCACACTGCCGTGCCCGTTTGGACGGATTCAAAGTACCTGCGTTCATTGTGGCCGCCGATGCCATACAACTGACCGCCTCCGGCAAACTTTCAAGGATGACTGCGGAATGAAAAAAATTGTTATCGTTACTGGCGCACGACGGGGCCTGGGCCTTGCGATAAGCCAACGACTCGCCGCAGATGGCTACAAAGTGCTTGCGGTTGCACGCTCAGACAGCCCTGAACTGAACGCTCTGTGTGATGATGAAAGCGTTTTTTTTGTGCCGTTTGACCTGGCACAGCCAAACAAAATTCATGCATGGGTGGGTGATTTGACCAAGCGGCATGGCCGTATTTATGGGCTGATCAACAATGCCGCCATTGGTGCTGACGGTATTCTGGCCACCATGCACGAGCGTGACATCGCGCAATCGCTGCTGGTTAACCTTCAGTCACCCATTGTGCTGACCAAGTATGTTTCACGTTCCATGTTGCTCGGCGGTGCCGGGCGCATCATCAATATCTCATCCATCATCGGCTCTACGGGTTTTAGTGGCCTGTCGGTTTATGCCGCCACCAAAGCGGGTTTGATGGGCTTCACCAAATCGCTGTCGCGTGAACTGGGTAAAGCAAGTATCACCGTCAACTGCGTGGCCCCAGGGTACTTGGACACCGACATGACCCGAGGCATTG
>JANMEO010000219.1:0-9739 GCA_031376995.1 Burkholderiales bacterium | reverse complement strand
CAAAGCTCATTCACGAAAACCCGGTGAGGCGTATTTTTTTTTCTTTGATGCACATTTTCAAAACGAAGCCGTCAAAATTTTGCCAGGCGAATATTTTGTGTTCAATGATGACATTCTCATCATGACAACCTTGGGCTCATGCATTGCGGCCTGCCTGTGGGATCGTGAAGCTCGCATTGGCGGTATGAACCACTTCATGTTGCCCGAAGGTGCCGGCGAATCAGGGCGCTATGGCTCGTTTGCCATGGAGCTGCTGATCAATGAGATGCTCAAAATGGGTGCCTCACGCAGCACTTTGGAGGCCAAAGTCTTTGGTGGGGGTCAGGTTATTAGTGGCATGAACACCATGAATGTTGGCGAACGTAACACCAGCTTCGTCATGGACTATCTTAAAACAGAGCGCATCGCGGTGGTCTCTAAAGACGTGCTCGACATCTATCCTCGTAAAGTTTGCTTTCTGCCCGCCAGCGGCAAAGCCATGGTCAAGCGCTTGGCAGCCAGCAACACCGAGGCCTTGGTGGCCCTTGATCAAGCTGCAGCCAAAAAAGTTGCGGCGGCAAATTCAGATGCAGGATCTGTTCAGCTTTTTTAAAACCAAACACATTTTTCAACTCTAACTTACACAGCTTTCCTGGGATTGCATTCAGGCATGCGTTCGCATCTTGAGGGCGCTTCTAGGTTTAAACTGACGAGGACACTTTATGGCAAAAACTCGCGTCATCGTGGTGGATGACTCAGCGTTGGTACGTGGTCTGTTGAAAGAAATGATCAACGCTCAGCCTGACATGGAGTGTGTGGGGGCGGCCAATGACCCTCTGATTGCGCGCGAGATGATTCGCGCCTTGAACCCTGACGTCATCACACTCGACATCGAAATGCCACGCATGGATGGCCTTGATTTTTTGGGCAAACTGATGCGGCTGCGTCCCTTGCCGGTGATCATGGTCTCGACATTGACTGAAAATGGTGCCGAGGCGACCCTGCGTGCTTTAGAGCTGGGGGCGGTTGACTTTGTTGCCAAGCCCAAAATTGGGGTCGCCAACGCACTGATGACCCTGTCGCAAGACATCACTGAAAAAATCCGCATGGCGGCCAAGACCACCCTGCGCCGCGCCCCCAGCACCACAAGCCCGCCAGTCAACGCCCCCATTGCCAACATTGGTCGGCTGTCGACTGAAAAAATCATCTTCATTGGCGCCTCGACGGGAGGCACAGAGGCCACCAAAGAGGTGCTTGTCAACCTGCCCCCTGATAGCCCTGCCGTGGTCATTACCCAGCACATGCCACCAGGCTTTACCCGCAGCTACGCCACGCGCTTAGACGGCTTATGTCGCATTCATGTGGCAGAGGCCCAAGATGGAGAGAGAATCTTGCCAGGCCATGCTTACATCGCGCCAGGGGGCTTTCACCTCAGCGTTGAGCGCAGCGGGGCCAACTACATCGCCCGGGTTCGCGACGGCGAGCCAGTGAACCGCCACAAACCCTCTGTCGAGGTGCTTTTTCAGTCAGCGGCCAAGGTTGTGGGCCCCAACGCCCTGGGCGTGATGTTGACAGGCATGGGGGCCGATGGCGCCAAAGCCATGCGAGAAATGCTAGACGCTGGCAGCTACAACTTGGTACAAAATGAAGCCACCTGTGTGGTGTTTGGCATGCCCCGAGAGGCCATCGCTGCTGGAGCTGCCAATGAGGTCTTGCCCCTCAACCAAATTGCCCCTCACCTGATTGAGCGGCTGCGTAAAACCTCAGGTTTGTCCACCAACCGGGTTTAGATTGTGTTCAAAGCTTGTCTTCAGGCCTTTGATGAAACAGGCCTCGAACCCTCAAGGCAAAAACAAAGACACCACATCGTTCAAAAAATCAAACCCTTGCTCGGTCGGGCGCACAAACTCTGTCTCCCCAGATCCTTGTATCAATAACCAGCCGCGCGTTACGGCCTGCTCAAGTTCAGGCTGCACCAACGAAGTCGGCAAGCCGGTACGTTGTGTGAACAAACTGCGCTCAAATCCCTCACGCAGTCGCAGGGCGTTCATCATGAATTCAAAGGGCAAGTCAGCTCGCGCTACTTCATCATCTTGAGCCAACGGCTGGCCTGAGCGTGCCTGCTTCATATAACGCTGAGGATCCCGATACCGCACCTGGCGGATGACTCGGTGTGGGTAGCTGAGTTTGCTGTGAGCCCCCGCACCAATGCCTAAATAGTCGCCAAAGCGCCAGTAGTTGAGGTTGTGCGCACAGCGGTGCTTGTCAAGGGCGAAGGCTGAGACCTCATAGCGCTCCAACCCCTCGCTGGCCAAACGCGCCACCAGGTGATCCAACATCTCAGCTGCACGGTCTTCATTGGGTAGCACCGGGGGATGCTGCGCAAAGTAAGTGTTGGGTTCGATGGTCAAGTGATACAGCGAAACGTGGGGCGCCTGCAAAGTCAAGACCTGTTGCAGATCAGCCTCCAAGCCCTCCAGGGTTTGGCCTGGCAAGCCATACATCAAATCGATATTGAACGTCTCAAAAGCCGCGGCTGCCTCCTCGACAGCCGCTACCGCTTGGCCCCCATTGTGCACGCGGCCTAAGGCGCGCAGATGTTCATCTGAAAAAGTTTGTACCCCCACCGACAAGCGCGTGACCCCGGCCTGTCGATAGGCCCAGAACCGTTCACGCTCAAAGGTGCCTGGGTTGGCCTCTAGGGTGATTTCAGCGTCGGGCTCGATCAACAACAAAGCGCGCAGCATTGACAGTAGCCGATCAATCGACGCCGGTGCAAACAAACTGGGCGTGCCGCCACCGATAAAGATGCTGTGAATGCGCCGGCCCCAAATCAAAGGCAGCGAGGCTTCAAGGTCGGCCTGCAGTGCCTCAAGATACGCCGCCTCAGGCAACGGCGTGCCCCGCTGGTCAGAGCGAGCGGCCCACTCATGGGAGTTGAAATCACAATAAGGACACTTCTTGAGGCACCAAGGCAGATGCACATAAAGCGCCAATGGTGGCAGGGTGGGCAAACTCAAGGTGCCCATGCGCATGTAGCGCAACAAGCGCTCAGAGGCTGTTTCCTGCCGGGCTGATGACCCTGACGCAACCTCAGCACTCACCAGCGGCCACTCAAGCAAACCCAACCTCACGCATCAATTGCACCATTTGGCGCATGGCCAGTGCTCGGTGACTGTATTCATTTTTGAGCTCGGGCGGCAACTGCGCTACGCTACGCCCCAATTGAGGCACAAACACCAGTGGGTCATACCCAAAACCACCACGACCTTGGGGTGACTTGAGCACTTCACCCGCCCAGCGGCCCATGGCAACAAGGGGTTCAGGGTCGTGCGCCGAACGTACAACCACCAGTGCACAAACAAAGCGGGCCCGTCGGTCAGCTTGATCTTGCAAATTTTCTAAGAGCATCAGGTTGTTTTGTGCATCATCCGAAGATCGACCCGATAGGCTCGCATAGCGCGCCGACTTGACACCTGGCGCCCCACCCAAGGCCTCAACACACAAACCCGAATCATCCGCCAGGGCGGGAGCCCCTGTGCAAGACGCTGCATGCCGTGCTTTGCATAAAGCGTTTTCGATGAAAGTCTCAAAGGGCTCTGCGGCTAGCGGGACGCCCAACGACCCTTGACTCACACACTGCAAATTCAACGGGCCTAGGAGGGATTGCAATTCAGTGAGCTTGTGCGCATTATTAGAGGCAATCACTAGCCTCACAGCAAGGCCTCAAGCGCTGCGCGTTGCGCGGCCAAAAGCTCTTGAATACCCTTGTCAGCCAAGCTCAGCATCACACCCATCTCGTGCTGCGTAAACGCGGCACCTTCAGCGGTGCCTTGCACTTCAACAAAGCCACCTCGCCCGGTCATGACCACGTTCATGTCTGTGTCACAGGCTGAGTCTTCGGTGTACTCCAAGTCTAGCAAGGGGACCCCCTGGACAATGCCTACCGACACTGCCGCCACAGCATCGCGCAACGGTGAGGCACTCAAAACCCCTTGGACCATGAGCCACCGCACCGCATCAGCCGCAGCCACATAAGCCCCAGTGATGGCCGCGGTGCGGGTGCCACCATCTGCTTGCAATACATCACAGTCGAGTGAGAGGGTACGTTCACCCAAGGCCCGCAGGTCAAACACGCAGCGTAATGAGCGGCCAATCAAGCGCTGAATCTCTTGGGTGCGCCCTGATTGCTTGCCACGCGCCGCCTCACGGTCTGAGCGGGTGTGGGTGGCGCGCGGCAACATCCCATACTCAGCCGTCACCCATCCTTCACCAGAGCCGCGCTTGTGTGGCGGCACTTTCTCTTCAACCGAGGCTGTACACAACACCTTGGTGTCCCCAAAACAAACCAACACCGAGCCCTCTGCATGCCTGGTGTAACCCCGAGTGAGAGAAACAGGGCGTAAGGCATCAGGCGCGCGCCCTAAATTTCGTTGAGCTGTGTGATGAGTCATCGGCATCTTATGGATTGATTTCAAAAATTACGTCAAGCTTTTTTCTGTGCCGACGAGCGTTGTATGGCTTCGTTGATTTCTTTGATTGAGCGCTCGATTTCGGCATCATCAAGCTCGAGGGCAACGTCACCCACCAAGCTGGCTTGGATGGTTGAGGCAAAGACTTCCTCACCCAAGTCTTGGGTTGAGACGGCAGGTTTCATGTCGTCTGTTGCCTCCCACTCGACAGCCAGCGCCGACACGTTGTCGCATTTGACCCCACCCAAACGCAAGGCTTGCTCAACTAACTCAGGCACGGCGTCAGAAATGGTTTTTCGAGAAAGCTCTTCAGCGATGATCGAATCTGCTAAATTGCCCCACAGTCCATCTGAACACAGCAACAGCCGATCCCCCGACTGCATCAATAAAGGCCCCACGGTGTCTACCACCGGCTTGCCTGGGCTGCCTAAACAAGTGAACAACACGTTGCGGTTGACGTGATCTCCCAACGGGTCCGCCCCACCCAGGTGGCCTTGTAATTCAAGGTAAGAATGGTCACGCGTGCGCGCAATCAGCTTGTCACCCCGCACGAGGTACAAACGCGAATCGCCGCAATGGGCCCAATAAGCCGCATTACCTTGAAGCAAGCAGGCCACAATGGTGGTTCGTGGGTTGTCGATCAACGATTTTTGCGAGGCATATCTCAGCAACTGATGGTGGCCCGACATGATGGAGTCATGCAAAAAACGCAAGGGGTCGGGCAATGTCGGTCGGCAATCACGCTGAAACATCGCTGCCATGGTTTGCAGTGCTAGCTGAGAGGCCACCTCACCCTCAGGGTGCCCACCCATGCCATCAGCCAGGGCAAATAAGCCCGCATCGCGGGTATAGCAATACCCGAGGCGATCCTCATTTTTTCCGCGCCCTCCTTTGCGGCTGACTTGGTAGACCGAAAAACGCATGCAAGCTCCAGTGGGGGGGCATCGAGGGCACCAGCATCAGTGCTAGCTAAGCTTTAGACCCCGTCCCAAAATTTTCTAATTGAAGCTTCAGCCGTTCGCTGAAGCTGAGTTTGGTGTAGCGGCGCTCTGATTCACGAGCCAATTCTTTTTGCAAAGAAAAAACACTTTGTGGGCGCGACAGCGGATCGAGCGACATGCACCACTCTGTGACCTCGATTAAGTTGTCAGAATACACATTGCGCAGCCTTGACAAGCTTAAAGCCAGGCGGTCTTTCTCAATCCTTTGCGGAGAATCATTGGGTGGGTAGCCCTGCATGCAGGCATAAATGCAAGCGCCCATGGCATAAATGTCGGTCCATGGGCCCAAACTGCCATCGCGGCGGTACATCTCAGGGGCCGCAAACCCTGGGGTGTACATCGGGCGGATGAAATTGCCTTCTTTGCTTAACACCTCACGAGCCGCACCAAAATCAAGCAAGACCGCTTTGTTATCGTTAGTGATAAAAATATTGGCAGGTTTGATATCGAGGTGCAGCATCTTATGCTGATGCACGATACGCAAACCCCGCAAAATCTCATCAAACAGCGAGCGGATCGACGACTCTCGAAAAACCTTGTCGTGTTTGAGGTCGCGCGCGGTGACAATGAAGTCTTGCAGAGTGTCTCCCTGCAAGTAGTTCATCACCATGTAGACTGTCTCGTTTTCACGCAAAAAATTCAATACCGACACCACGCTGGGGTGTGATATTTGCGCCAACGATCGGCCTTCTTCAAAAAAGCTTCTCAAACCCAGGTGATAAAGCGGCAGTTTTTCAGGCTTGATGCGGGGGGTGAGTTCGCCTGGCGAGCGCTCTGCCAGCGATGCAGGCAGATATTCTTTAAGAGCAATCGAACGCCCATCGGCGTCTTCTGCCAAATAAACAACACCGAAACCACCTGCGGCCAATTTTTTGATGATTTGATAGCCCCCGACCACAGTGCCTGCTGGCAACGGTGCGGGCTTCGGCTTTGACATAATCACTGTTTTAATTAAGCATAAGTTGAATGTCAGTCTACAGCATGACCGGCTTCGCCGGCTCGACAGTTGCCCCTCTTGCAAGCCCAGATTCCGGGAGTTCTACCGCAGCCGCCCCTCCACGAGCACCGATGGGTGTCCATGTTGAGCTTCGTTCCGTCAACAGCCGATTTCTCGACCTGATCTTTCGTCTGCCTGATGAGTTGCGGGGCTTAGAGCCCGCTCTGCGAGATCTGCTGTGCGGCTCACTCAAGCGCGGCAAAGTTGAACTGCGGCTCAGAACCTCGAACGAGACAGATACGCCCTGGCCCCAGCCAGCCATCCCCCAACTCCAGCACCTCGGCCGCCTTCAAGCCAGCGTGCACGCTTGTTTGCCCCAAGCCGCACCATTTTCTGTGAACGAAGTCTTGCAATGGTGCAAATCTGGCACAACCGCCTTGCCACCGGACCAAGAAGTGATGCGAGCAGCGCGTCAGGCGCTGGCCGAATTGCTCGAGTCGCGCGCCAGTGAGGGCCGCAAACTGGTTGCTGTCTTAGGCGAGCGTCTGCACCAATTGCGAGCCTTGGCAGCTCAAGCCGAGCCCCTGGTGGGCGTCACCATTGAGCGCCAAAAGCAAAAATTTATCACACGCTGGCAAGAGGCCGTCGAGCTCTGCGGTGGCGCCGCCCCCCTCAGCCCTGAAGCGCTTCAAGAACGTTTGCTCAACGAGGCCGCGTCTTTTGCAATTCGTGTTGACATCGCCGAAGAACTCGCCCGCCTGCGATCCCACCTGGATGAAATCAGCCGCTTGCTGCAAGTGGGTGGCGAAGTCGGAAAGCGCCTTGATTTTCTGATTCAAGAGTTGTTGCGTGAAGCCAACACCCTCAGCGCCAAGGCCGCCTCCATCGAGCTGACCAACACCGCTGTCGAAATGAAGGTGATCATTGAGCAGTTGCGAGAGCAAGTGCAAAACCTAGAGTGACGATGATGAGCGCTGGTCGCGTCTTCTGGTCAATGTGAGACGCTCGGCAACACAGCATGATGCTTTGCTTAAAAACACCCCGGCCCAAGCGGTCATTGCCGATAAGGCGGATGACGCCCAAGAGCGGGTGATTGATGCGTTGCTGCAAGCACAAAAGAATGATGATCAAGATTGCGCTGAATTTGATCGTGCTCAAGGTGGCTGACATTGAAGTATCTGTACGTTTTTATGAAGCACTGGGAATGACTTTCAAAAGGGAGCAGCACGGCGAAGGGCCTGTTCATTTTTCTGGAAGTGCTGGTTCGGTTTTGCTGGAGCTCTACCCATCGAAAGGGGAGACGGTAGCAGGGACCACGCGAATCGGCTTTTCGGTTTTCTCCTTGGCGGAGGTGGTCGAAGCACTTCTTAAAGTGGGTGCCAGTTTGGCCTCACCGCCGAGGTGTGGGCCCTGGGGTGAGCGAGCTGTGGCAGTTGACCCTGACGGTCATCGTGTTGAGTTGGTTCAGGTTTGATGGATAGAACGTGCGGAGCTTGAAGCCGATCCTGGCTACAGGGCTCCGCGAGGACGCGGGCCTCAAGCGGGCTGAGCATCGAGTTGCGACAGTGCAAATACCTCAACAATGTTGTCGAGCAGGACCACCGGGCCATCAAGCGCCGAACTCGACCGATACTGGGATTCAAGGCATTTCGCTCGGCGGCCAAGATCATCAACGGCATCGAGACCATGCACCTGATCAAGAAGGGGCAGATGAACTGTCCCGAAGAATCAACTCTGTCCGCTTCCGACCAGTTCGACTCACTGGCTTTCTAATCGCCGCCATCAAGACAGGCTCTTCAGCGACCGCGCTCCGTTATCGCGACCGAACCCGCTGAGCCGCTTAGGGCGATGCATGCACCGAGATGATGGTGCTGGCTGGTGTGGTCTCACAGGGCTCATCATCAAATGCAACATCGCCGCGAGGGTACGTGACGCCCGTGGCTTGCAGGTTGGCGAAGGGGAACAGTTCACGGTCCATCAGGTGCGAGGGGACCACGTGAGCCAGCGCTTTGAACATGTTGTCAACGCGCCCTGGGTATCGATGCTCCCACTCACGCAGCATTTGTTTCATTTGCACACGTTGCAAATTAGCCTGGCTACCGCACAGATTGCAAGGGATGAGCGGAAACTGTCGGTGCAGGGCCCAGCGCTCAAGATCAGTTTCGGCGACATAAGCCAGGGGTCGGATGACAACGTGGCGGCCGTCGTCGCTCACCAGTTTGGGGGGCATGCCTTTGAGGCGCGCCCCAAAAAACATATTCATCAGCATCGTCTGCAGGATGTCATCACGGTGATGCCCAAGGGCAATTTTGGTGGCTCCCAGCTCGCTTGCGACGCGGTACAAAATTCCGCGTCGCAAGCGTGAGCAAAGGCCGCAGGTGGTTTTGCCCTCTGGAATCACCCGTTTCACAATCGAGTAGGTGTCTTGGTGCTCGATGTGAAACGGCACGCCATGGCTGCGCAGGTAGTCGGGCAACACGTGTTCAGGGAAATCAGGTTGCTTTTGGTCGAGATTGACAGCAATCAGCTCAAATCGAAAGGGTACGCGCTGCTGCAGGTTGAGCAAAATGTCAAGCAGGGCATAGCTGTCTTTGCCACCCGACATGCACACCATCACTTTGTCACCCGGCTCGATCATTTGGTAATCGACGCTGGCTTGGCCCACCAGGCGATGCAGCCGCTTGGACAACTTGCTCAGCTCAACTGACAATTTGGCTGTTGTTGACGTGGCAGGGTTGGCAAGGGGGGTAGAGGTGAGGGGCGAGGGGTCGGTATGCATGGTTGGTTTCACACCAGGCTGCGCGCTTCCCTTTTCAATTTTGATGTTTGGATGGGTGCCCAGCCTGGGCTTTCTACAATGGTGAGATGAAAGCTCATTCGGCATCCAGTGTACCGGCATCGCTGCAGGACGTACTCCTGCGGGCCCTTCAATCGGCGGGCGGTTGGCTGCCTTTCGACAAGTTCATGAGTTTGGCTTTGTATGCGCCTGGCTGGGGCTACTATGCTCGCGATGATCGTCAGTTTGGCCATATGCCTGGCAGCGGCAGCGATTTTGTCACGGCGCCAGAGTTGTCGCCGTTGTTTGGTGAGACTTTGGCGGCTCAAGTTAGCCAAGCCTTGCAGGCTTGTGAAAGTACCGAGGTCATCGAGTTTGGTGCAGGTTCGGGTGCTTTGGCTTTGCAGTTATTGTCAACGCTGGGCGACGCCATTGAGCGTTACACGATCATTGAGCTTTCAGCTTCCTTGCGCCAGCGGCAGCAGCGCACTTTGGCGCCCTTTGCGGCTCGGGTACGTTGGCTCGATGCCTGGCCGTTGGCCATTCATGGCGTGGTGGTGGGCAATGAGGTGCT
>JANMEO010000158.1:0-13251 GCA_031376995.1 Burkholderiales bacterium | reverse complement strand
GCGCTGCCATGGGGGTCCAGTGCAAGGCGCGAGCCGCGGCCAAGGCTGGTGGCCTTGGCAAGGGTCGCAACGCAGCAATGGGCCGCCAGGGCAAGCGAGAAATAGCCAAGTTATTCCGGGCCAGATCCTTAAAGCCGCTTGACGCCGAGTTTGCGCAACAGCTTGAGATATTGCAGCTGAGCGTGCAAACGCTCCATTTGTAAGCGCAACTCTAGCAAAGCACGCGCCGTGGCCTCAAAAGGGGTGCCAGTGGCACCTCTAGGCACAGGGGCTGAATTGAAAGGCGAGGGGGAGGAAGAAGACGAGGAGGAAAATGGAGTTGTCATTTTAATCCAGAGGTGGCACTGCAATGACCCCATCGTCTCGTTGCTTGACGCTGAGGTCAACCCCTCGAATAGGTGCATCTCATTCGCGCTGCCAACTCACGCCGTCATCGGTGATCAAGGCGTCCAAGGGCAAATCGCCCTGCGCGCCTCGCAGCAAGGGTAAAAAGCCATTCGAGTAACACAAGCCCACGGTCAATGGCCGCGGCTCAAGGCTCAACACTGTTCGCTCATAAAACCCCCCCCCGTAACCCAAACGCACCCCCGCAGGGCCGTAGCCAACGCAGGGCAAAAGCAGCATGTCAGGCTGAAACACATCAGTGCCTTTGGGCTTGGGGATGTTGTAGGCATCCAGCTCAGTGGGACAACCTGGAAACCACTCATGAAAGCGCAAAGAGCCTTGGACTTTGTTGACCACTGGCAGACCAATCAAGCGATCAGGTGCCGCCTCAGACCACCGGAACAGGGCGGGCAAGGGGTCAAACTCGCCCTTGATTGGCCAATAAGCGCCGATGGCGGTCTCATGCCGACCAGCCAACCACACACGCAACACGTTTTGCAAATGCACGGCGCGCTCGAGGCGATCTGGCAAAGCTTGCCGCGCTGCGATCAGTTTGCTTCTGAGCGCTTGGCGCTCGGTGGGTAGTTCGTCTGACACCATGTTCTCCAAGGTCTGAGCCGATCACGATCAATCAGCAACAACGCCATGCTCAGTGACAATCACCATGAGCGCTTGGTCGTGCGGCTGTGGCTGCCAGGCTTCATCCGGCAACTCAGACAACGACCAGGCAACCCCCACAGCCGTGACTTGCGGGTGCGCTGCCAACCAACGATCAAAATAACCTGCCCCAAAGCCTAAACGAAAGCCGCTGCGCGTAAAACCCAAGCACGGAACCAACACCACATCAGGCACCACCAGTGACCCGCCCACACTGGGGATTCCACATTCGTCACGCAAGGCAGGCGCGCTGCCGTCCCAGGCTCGGTAATGCATTTGAATGGGCTCACGCAACGCAAACGGCAACGCCAGACCCACACCAACGAGCGAGCCCTCCCCCAACCAGGCAGGCACGTCAAATTCACCCCGAAGCGGCCAATACACACCCAGGCATTCAGGCATCATTTGCTCTACAACAAGCTGCAAACAATTTCCCAAAGCGGTCTGAGTCGACGCAAAATCAGGATGCCGAGTCAGAGCCTCACGCCGGGCCAGCAAGGTGCGTCGCAATTGCGCAGGGTCAGGCACAGGAGGGAGATCGGCAATGATCAAGGGCGTTGGCAGCAAACCATTGAAACAGGCACAACACGTGACGCAAACTCAAGAAACCCAGCTTGCCAAATACAAGCCCAGGCGAGCATCAGCTCACTCGAAAAATAATTCAAGCTCAGTATACCGGCAGGCTTTCATCGGCGCTTACTCGGCCTGCCTGATGGCCATCCTGAGCGCTGTCAGCCCGGTCGTTCAGGCTCAAGCTGATGACGACTTGATCGTCAACGCCCGCGAGGCATTTCGCAAACGAGATCAGGGCCGTTTGTCAGCAGCCCGTCAAACGGCGCTCGCAAGCATGCACCCCCTGCGCATGTGGGTGGACTACTGGGACCACAACGCCCGCATCAGTGAGCTGGAGGTGCCTGAGGTCGAAGAGTTTTATGTGCGCTGGAAAGATTCCTATGTCGAAGATCGCTTTCGCAACGATTGGCTGCTTGAGCTGGGTCGACGCAGCGAGTGGAAAGCCTTTGCCATCGACCATCCCCGTTTTCGGCTCAACGATGACCGGGAGGTCACGTGTTATGCGTTGTTGATTCAGCAACAACAGGGCCAAGCGGTGCGCAACACCGCCCTAGCGGCCTGGCTGGCCCAACCCGATGCCGACACAGGCTGTTTGAGCATGGCTGGCAAATTGCTGGAGGCCAAAATGTTCACCGAAGACGACATCTGGCGCAAGGCCCGATTTGCGATCAGTGCCAACCGACCCAAAGCAGCGCGACAGGCCCTGGCCTTGCTGGGTGATGTTGAGAATCAAAGCCTGAATACATTGATCGACAGCCCAGCACGGTTTTTGTTGCGCAAAGGGGTGCCCCACAATCGCCTGCAAGCCGAGCTGGCGACGCTGGCTTTGATGCGCATGGCCACCAACGACCCCGACGCGGCGGCCACTCAACTCAATGAACGTTGGGAACATCGGCTGCCTAAAGATTTGAGCGCTTGGGCCTGGGCGATGGTAGGCAAACAATCTGGCATCAACCTGGCGCCAGAGTCACACGATCATTTTCTTCGTGCCAGCGCCTTGTTTCAGGCCAGCCAACGCGCCCAAGACGGCTCTTCAAAAGAGTTAGATCTTCCCGATGAAACGTTGGCCTGGAAGGTGCGTGCTGCGCTGCGTACACCACAAGGCCCAAAGTGGCGCCAAGTTCAAATGGCCATTGCCAGCATGAACCCCACTCAACAGCGTGAGCCCGCTTGGGTTTACTGGAAGGCACGGGCCCTGCAAGGCCAGGCAAACGGCCAAACAGAGCCCTTGTCGGTGGCACGCGAACTGCTTGAAAGCATTGCTGGACAATTCAATTTCTACGGCTTAATCGCCACTGAGGACTTGGGGCGAACGATCCCCATCCCGCCCAAGCCCTCACCACTGACCGCCGAAGAGCGTGCCCAAACGGTGCGCAACCCTGCACTGAACCGGGCATTGAAGCTCATGAGTCTGGGCCTGCGAAGTGAGGGCGACCGCGAATGGAGCTTTACTGTGCGCGGCATGAACGACCGACAACTCTTGGCAGCGGCACAGTGGGCCTGCGACTTGGAAGCCTGGAAAACCTGTATCAATACCAGCGATCGAACCAAAGTCGAAGTCGACCTGACGCAGCGCTTTCCCATGCCTTTTCGCAACGAAGTCACCGCCCAGGCCCGCGAGACTGGGATCGACCCGGCCTACGTTTATGGGCTGATCCGACAAGAGTCGCGCTTTATCATGGACGCGCGCTCGAGCGTAGGCGCCTCAGGCTTGATGCAGTTGATGCCTGCCACCGCACGCTGGACAGCCAAACGCATCGACCTGCCTTACTCGCCCAAACTCATCACCGACCGCGACACCAATCTCAAGCTGGGCACCACCTACCTCAAACTCGTGATGAACGATTTGGGCGGATCACAAGCGATGGCCGCTGCAGCTTACAACGCCGGCCCTGGACGCCCCAGGCGCTGGCGTGAGGGCCCGATTTTAGAGGTTGCCGCATGGGCAGAGTGCATTCCCTTCAATGAAACCAGAGACTATGTCAAGAAGGTGCTCTCCAATGCCACGTACTATGATATTTTGCTGGGCAACAAGCAGCCGTCGTTCAAGGCCCGCTTAGGTCCCCCAATTGGCCCACGCGACCCAGACACCAGCGCAGCCGATCAGGCACTGCCGTAAGCCTTAAGCCTTAAGCCTTAAGCCTTAAGCCTTAAGCCTTAAGGCGTAAGCTCTAAGCTACCGAAAGCTCTGCTTGGCCTTGACCTCACATTTTTGACAGTCACTCTACACACCACATGAATCAAAATATTCTTGTTTTAGGTGGCACAGGCTTTGTTGGTCGCAGTCTGTGCGAAGCCCTGGTAGCGCGCTCAGGGGGGGGCAGCGGGCGAATTTTGATCCCCAGCCGTCGCCCACAACGCGCCACCCACCTGCGAACTTTACCGACCCTGGAGCTGATCGACGCCAATGTGCATGACGACCCTTCATTGCGCACCTTAGTGCGGCAAGCCGATGTCGTGGTCAATTTGGTGGCCATCTTGCATGGCAGTGCCAAGCAGTTTGACCAAGCCCATGTGATGCTGCCACGGCGGCTGGCTCAAATTTGCCAGGCCCAAGATGTGCAGCGCCTGATCCACGTGAGTGCCCTGGGGGTGCAGCCCACGCCAGAGCTGGCTCCCTCCAACTACCTGCGCAGCAAAAGTGCAGGCGAGGTGGCCCTGCGAACCTCCAAATGGCTGAACCTGACTGTGCTACGCCCCTCAGTGATTTTTGGTGAGCATGACCGTTTCATGAACCTGTTTGCCTGCCTGCAACGGCAAATGCCACTGATGCCGCTGGCTGACAGTGAAGCACGCTTGCAGCCCGTATGGGTCGAAGACGTGGCTCGAGCCATCGTGCACAGCTTAGATGCCCCCGAAACCATCGGACAAACCTTGGAATGCGCAGGCCCCCAAGTCATGAGCCTGGGAGACATTGTTCGCTGCGCCGGCGTATGGTCGGGTCATCCACGACCTGTTTTGCCCTTGCCCCACTGGGCAGGCTACATCCAAGCCGGCCTGCTCGAGTGTTTGCCCGGAGAGCCGCTGATGTCTCGTGACAATGTGGCCTCACTGACTGTGGCAAATGTGGCCACAGGCCAATGCCCAGGGCTGATCCAATGGGGCATCATCCCTACCGCCATGAACAGTGTCATGCCTGGCGTGCTGGGGCGCCGTGTGGGGCCAGCACGCTTTGATGCCTGGCGCCGTCGGGGTTCACAATAACCCGTTCCTCGCTTTCCCTCAAAAAATCAGATCAATGGTGGCTGGTGGATCGTTGATATCGCTGGACATCGAGGTGCCCCCCCCATGAACCCACTGGTTGAGACCGCCTTGGTCTGGTTTCGCCGCGATCTGCGCGCGCAAGACCACGCAGCCCTCTTTCACGCTTGTGCCCATGCACGCCAGGTCTACTGTGCCTTTATTTTTGACACCGACATCCTAGACCCCCTGCCGCGTGCTGACAGGCGCGTGGAATTCATTCATGGCAGTGTGCTGGCGCTGGATGCTGAATTGCGGCAGTACCAGCCCCAAGCAGGCCTGATTGTTTTGCACGGACCTGCGTCTGAATTGATCCCTCAACTGGCCTTGTCTCTGGGTGTGCAAGCGCTGTATGTCAATCACGACGATGAGCCTTTGGCCTTGGCACGAGATGCCAGCGTGCGCGACTCACTGGCGCAGCAGGGTATCCACTGGCACAGCAGCAAAGACCACGTCGTGTTTGAGCGCAGCGAGATCATGACCGCAGCCCAACGCCCCTACACAGTCTTTACCCCTTACAAAAATTCATGGCTCAAGAAGGTGGACACCTTCTATCTCAAAGCTTACTCAACGCAACGTTATAGCCAGCACCTGGCGGCGCGCCCGGCTCCATGCGCGCCCCCCCCTTCATTGGCGGCTCTGGGCTTCGAGACCACCAATTTAAGCAGCTTGGGGCTAACACCAGGCGCGGCTGCAGGCGAAGCCTTACTGCAAGATTTTTTAAATCGAATCGATCACTACGAAGACCGCCGCAACTTCCCCGCGGTCAAAGGCCCCAGCTACTTGTCGGTGCATTTGCGCTTTGGCACGGTCTCAATCCGACATTTGGCAGGTTTGGCTTGGGCGCGAAGCTTGCAGGGCTCTCGAGGGGCCAGTGTCTGGCTCTCTGAGCTGATTTGGCGAGATTTTTACCATCAAATTTTGCACCATCACCCTCATGTCGCAGCGCGCAGCTTCAAGCCTGCCTATGACCTCATTGAGTGGGAACAAGGCCCCGAAGCTGATGCACTGTTTGCTGCCTGGTGCGAAGCACGCACGGGCTACCCTTTGGTCGACGCCGCCATGGCCCAAATCAATCAAACAGGCTATATGCATAACCGCTTGCGCATGGTGGTGGCCAGCTTTTTGGTCAAAGACTTGGGGCTTGACTGGCGCCGCGGCGAGGCCTATTTTGCCCAGCACCTGAATGACTTTGATCTGGCAGCCAACAACGGTGGCTGGCAGTGGGCGGCCTCGAGCGGCTGTGACGCCCAACCCTACTTTCGAATTTTTAACCCTGTCACTCAAAGTGAAAAATTTGACCCTAGCGGACAGTTCATCCGACGCTATGTCAAGACGTTGACTGAACTCCCTGACGCGGCGATCCACGCGCCCTGGGCGGCCAAACCACTGGAGCTCAGTGCAGCGGGGGTGGCCCTGGGACGAAACTACCCCGCACCTGTGGTGCGGCATGACGAAGCACGGGTTCGAACTCTGGCACGGTATGCCGTTCTTACCATTCGGAAATGAAGATGATGAGCAGGCTCATCGCCAGCGCAGCGATCATCGGCGACAAGAGCCAGCCGGTGATTGGAAAGAGCAGACCAGCCGCGAGCACAATACCCAGTGCGTTGTAGACAAAAGCAAAAGTCAGGTTCTGCTTCATGTTGGTCACCGTGGCCACGGACAGGGTGATGGCTGTAGCGATGCCGCGCAGATCCCCACTCACCAGCGTGAGTTGCGCGCTGTTCATCGCCACGTCGGTGCCAGTGCCCATGGCAATACCGACATCAGCGCGAGCCAGTGCAGAGGCGTCATTGATGCCGTCGCCGACCATGCCAACAACTCGGCCCTGCGCCTGCAGCTGCTCAACCAGCCTGAGCTTGTCAGCGGGCTTGACCTCACCATGCACTTCTTGGATGCCCAGACGCTGTGCCACGGCACGCGCCGTGCTCAGCCCATCGCCAGTGGTCATCTTGCGTGCGGCCTTCACGATGGCAGCAGCCAGCGGATGCTCACTGCCCGGGTCGAGGCTGGCGGCCAGACGCAAGGCCTCATCAGCATTGAATCCGTCGACGCCGATAGCCCTCTCACAACTTGACCGACCTTGCGTCAGCGTGCCAGTCTTGTCGACAATGAGGGTGTCGACCTTGCGCAGGTTCTTGATGGATGCCGCGTCACGGAACAGCACGCCGTGTGTGGCGCCGCGGCCAATGGAAGCCATGATGGACATCGGCATGGCCAGACCCAGCGCACAAGAACAAGCAATGATCCTAGAAACGGCAGTTGACCGCTTTCATCCGCAAGGAAACCCTGATGAATACTGATATACCCCACGAAAGCCTTCACCTTGTGGGTGAGAGCGCTACGCACCCGAGTGAGCTGCCGTTTCTAGGATGATCCATATCGCCACGGCGTTGATCAGGCCATCAACCCAACTTGTCTCGACTCGAGCCCGAACAGGCCCCAACCGAAGAAGGTCTGCAGCGCGGCTGCCACGACGCCAAAGACAAAGTAGCCAGCCACCGCATCCGCCATGCGCTGCATCGGCGCACGCGATCGCTGCGACATCGCCACCATCTGCACAATCTGTGACAGCACCGTGGCCGAGCTGACATGCTCGGACTGCAACACCAACCCGCCACTGGCGTTGAGCGTGGCGCCAATGAGTTGGTCGGCTACACGCTTGCTTAAGGGCAAGGGCTCGCCGGTCAGCATCGACTCATCCACCGCGCTACTGCCTTCAATTTCAGCGAAATTATCAACCCGCCCTACAATTCCATCGGGTTCACTGTCCCGTCGACGGCGCCGTATAAGCAGTGTGCCCAAATCGGCACGATGCATCCCTCCCTGGTAAGGGCTGCTGCGGCTACCGCCCACACCGTCCCCAAAGGCAAAATACCCTAGGATCGTGTCAAGACACTAGGGGCCACGTATCGAGCTGCTGCGTAGGCAGCAGGGTGCGCACCAAGAGCCGAGGTGCTGAGTCCTCAACGGAAGACATCATGAAATCATCAGCCATCCCAACTGCTCCATCGTCGATCAAAAAGTCAGGCGTCGACCACTTGCGTTTTCATCGCACTCACGATCACCTTGCCCCAACTTTCGGCAACGAGCGATTTGCGCTCAAGGCCGAAGCGTTCGCACGGTTCTTCGGAACACCTATTTTTTTGGGGGTACAGACCACCATTGTTGCAATATGGATTGGAGCCAACATCCTTGGTTTTGCCAAGTTTGACGCCTACCCTTTTATTCTTTTGAATCTCGCATTCAGTCTTCAAGCAGCCTACGCTGCACCGCTTATCCTGCTGGCACAGACACGACAGGCAGCGCGAGACAAAGCACACTCTGATGCAGATGCAAAACATAGGGAAGCCATTGCTGTCACCTCAGAAAAAAATGCCCTACAGGTGCTTGAACTTCTCCAGCAAAACACCCGACTGACGGAACTTACCAAACAGTTGTCGGAACGAATCGAGGCACTGACTGTCGAGATCCATAAAAATTCTGTGCAAAGGGGAACAAATTTATAATCTATAGTCCTTCAACCTGAAGGTGCTGTGCGCAAGGTCTGAAAATTGTCGTTGGGGTCAGGCCTGATCCGATTGTTTTCAGGATCTTCAGTTCCGAGGGGTATAGATAGGTCTCCATTTCAGCGGCAGGTCTCAAGGGCATCAAGCTACTATCCAGGCCATGCGTTTCACAGGCTCATCTTTTATTGGCATCACAGCAGCGGCCGCCATTTTGATTTTAAGTTGGGACTTGGCGGGTTTTGATGTGGCGCTGGCCCGCCTCACGGCGAGCCACAGCGGCTTCCCTCTGCGCCAAGACTGGTTTCTCAACACAGTGATGCACTCAGGGGCCAAGTACGCAGCCTGGGTGTTAGAGCTGTTTTTGTGTTTGATGGTGATTCGACCGCTCGGCATCTTTGCAAGGCTCACGACCCACCAACGCGTTCAAATGGCAACATCACCGATCATGGCATTCGCCCTGGTCTCGGTCGTCAAGTCATTCAGCCAAACAAGCTGTCCCTGGGAACTGCAAGAATTTGGCGGTGTTGCCAAGCACGTCTCTCACTGGAGCGGCTGGTTCACATCAGACGGTGGAGGCGGACGATGTTTTCCCGCAGGCCATGCCTCAAGCGGCTTCGCATTTGTCGGTGGCTTCTTCGCATTACGCCCCATGAGTAAAAAAATCGCCATCCGATGGCTGACCTGTGCGCTTGCAGTAGGCCTCTTGCTAGGGGTTTGCCAGCAACTTCGCGGGGCGCACTTCCTCAGCCACACGCTTTGGAGCGGCTGGCTGTGCTGGATGGCCGCTTGGGCGACTGACCAGTTTTTTGCCTCGCGTGTGCTTTCGCGAATCCAATCGAGATGACCCACCGCCGCCTTTCGACCACTTGGATTGTGACGCTTGTCGCGGCATGGCTCGCGCTCGTAGGCAATGCAGCACTTTGGCGTAAGCTCGAGGCGGTGGGATTGCTGAGCGGCCCCCTGGCCGTCGTGCTGTTCGTGATTATTTGGGGGGGCGTGGCAACGCTACTGTCCCTTTTTGCGTGGCGATGGACGCTCAAGCCCGCAGCGATGTTGATGATGTGGGTCGCGGCTTTTGCCGCGCACTTCATGCTGACCTATGGTGTGGTGATCGACCCCGGCATGATCACCAATACGCTGCAGACCGATGTGCATGAGGCCAAGGCACTTCTCAATTTTCGCCTGGTCGTGACTGTCGGGGTGATTGCGCTGCTGCCTTGCGTCCTTCTGATGCGGCAATCTGTCGACTATGCGCCACCTTTGAGCCAAATTTTTCGCAGTGGCCTCATGCTGATCACAGCAGTACTGCTTGCGATCTGCGCAGCACTGGCTGGCTACCAGCCCCTGGCCTCTGTCATGCGCAATCACAAGGAAATGCGGTACATGCTCAACCCTCTGGCCAGCTTTTATTCCCTGGGGCGTGTGGCCTTTAAACCCTTTGAGCGCGACGACCTGCACCTGGCTGTGGTCGGCGCTGACGCGCACCTCGCCAAGGCGACGCGACCTGTGGTGATGCTTCTGGTGCTGGGCGAGACTGCGCGCAGCGACAATTTTGCGCTCAATGGCTACGCTCGAGACACGACGCCCGAACTTGCGAAGCAAGGTGTCGTGAACTTTCGCAATGCATGGGCGTGCGGCACCAGCACTGCGGCTTCGGTGCCCTGCATGTTTTCAAACCTTGGGCGCGAGGGCTTTGCAAATCGAAAACATCGCAGCGAAAATTTGCTGGATGTGCTTCAGCGCGCCGGGCTCGCGGTGCTTTGGGTTGACAACCAGTCTGGCTGCAAGGGCGTGTGCGACCGCGTGCCTAGCGTGCCGACTGGCTGCGCCGAGATGGATTGTCTTGACGAGGTGATGCTCAAAGACCTGGATCAGCGCATCGCCGCGCTCGACCCCCAACGCGTGGCAGCTGGTTTGGCGGTGGTGATGCACCAAATGGGCAGTCATGGCCCCGCCTACCACTTGCGCTCGCCTGCGGCAAACAAGCCTTTCACACCAGAATGCAAAACCTCATCGCTCAATGATTGCCCCCGCGAGTTATTGCTCAACGCCTATGACAACTCGATTCACTATACCGATCACTTCCTCAGCCAGGCCATCGGATGGCTCAAGACCAAAGATGCTCAGGCTGACACGGTGATGCTCTATGTTTCTGACCACGGCGAATCGCTGGGCGAGGGAAACATTTATTTGCACGGCTTACCTTACGCCATTGCTCCAGACGTTCAAAAGCACGTGCCGTGGATCACTTGGGCCTCTGAATCTTTCCAGCACAACCGGCTGTTGTCGATGAGTTGCCTGCGCACGCAGCAAGATCGAAAAATCTCACACGACCACTACTTCCACTCGGTGCTGGGGTTAATGAGTGTGCAGACAGCAGCATACAACCGCGATCTTGACGCTTACGAAGCGTGCCGCGGCGGCGCTTGAGGGAACACGCCCTCAGCTCAGCGTTACCGTGTCATAAATCCCCTTTGACGAAATGGGATCAAGCCCCGCTAAAACCATTTAGACCTGATCTCTCTAGACCCCATCCATTGGTCAGCCGAATTTTTCACCACGGCAGCCAATGGAAGGCCAGCCTTGCGGCGCTGTCGCAGTTCGGTGGCATCGTTACCCTTCATGAGAGTTTCTCGGATAAGGTTGTCAGCGTCGTCCGCCTTCAAGTCCAGCGTATGTTCATTGATTCTATTGAGCGTGCGCAAAATATCATCGCGCAGTGTGTGGCGCTGCTTTGATTTCGGATCAATCATCTCGCCATCTAGGCCAAAACGGCAGGCCTGAAATCGGTTGAATTTATAGACTAGATAGTCGTCTTCTTCAGGCTCAAATGGCTTTTCTATGAGCAGGTAGCGACAGATGCCCTGTAGATAGCAGGCCAGGGCTGCGGCTTTTTCAACGCTCAGGGGAGTGTCGCAAACACGAAGCTCAATCGTTCCAAACTCAGGCTTGGGCCGGATGTCCCAGTAAAAATCTTTCATTGAGCGCACGACGCCGGTGCTCACCAGTTTGTCGAAGTGCAAACCAAAGTCATGCCATGTCAGGCAAAACGGCGCCCGCCCTGAAAGGGGAAACGCGAACACCGAATTCAGCCGGGCTGAATCAAACCTTGTATCCGATCCCTGCACGTAGGGCGATGAACCGCTCAGCGCGATGAAGTGCGGTACATACCTTGATAGCGCATGCAACAGCCACAGCGCCGTGTCGCCGTTTTCGCAACCGATGTGGATATGCTGGCCAAAGACGGTGAACTGCTTGATCAGGTAGCCGTACAACTCACTCATATAGTGAAAACGTTCGCCGGGATAAATTTGCTGAGCGCTCCACTGCTGGTAAGGATGAGTTCCACCACCAGCGATGCTGATATTGAGCATATTTGCGCCAGCGCAGAGTTGCTGGCGCATATCGTGAAGCTCGGCCAGCAAGGGGCCATGGGCATGCTGGATGGAGGTACTGATTTCAATCATGCTGCGCGTGACCTCAGGCTTGACATCCCAGGCCCCGCTGTGTTTGCTCAATACGCGTAACAGGTCACCCGCTTGGGGAGTGAGGTCAAAATCGTCGGTGCTGAGCAATTGCAGCTCCAACTCAACCCCCAGAGTCAAAGATTCAGAGCTTCCAAATGCATCGAGCTTGCAGGTGTCAAGTTGAGAGTCAGGCATTAGAGAAACACGAAGAGAAGGGGCAAGAATTATGGCGTTGGTCCGCGCAAGAAGCTTTGAAATATGGGTGTGGGCGATGGATGCGACAGAACCGGCAAAGTCGGCTGGACGACTCATCTCAAAGTTTGGCCTTCAAACGCATGGGCGTGATCCGGGGTCGATCACCCAAACGATGAAAATCGGCAGTGACTGGGCGCGGATGCGTTGGGGTCGACGGTGATCAAGGTGACTGATTTCGATATCAGGCTTGAGGACGCGAAGCCTTTGCCCAATGGTGGCTGTTCAGGCTGATATCGTTAAGATATCACGCTGGCGCGTACTTGTCGTGCGTATCTCAAACCATTCCATGCTAGCTTACTGGCTGATGAATGTCTGCGTCCTTCTTCCAACCTGTCTGAAGTCTAACAGTGTCTATGGAGGTAAGCATCATGCGTCTTTTATCAATTAGTTACTGTTGTCATCAGGCTCATGCAGACAGCAAAATTTTTTGGCTACAAAATGACGAACATCATCCCATTTGATTTTCTTGAAGGCTGCTCGCAGTTGGCAAACCCTCACGCATCAGCCCTATGTTTGGAACTGTCTATTGTCTAATTATTGATATTGAGTATTAAAATGATTTTTAAAAATAATTATGCAAAACTGCCTTTTGGGGCACTGCTGTGCGCGCCAATCTGGGTTTCGGCACAAAGCGTGACCGGTTTCAGGATTGCTGACACCAATACCAGCAATACCTTCCAAACTACGATTGCAACATACCAAAGTGGTTCAGCAACAAACTCAACAGTCATTGATGCGCCTCTGAATCCAGCCCAAACCATCGCCAGCTTCGATGTGATTGACACTGCAAACAATAAAGTGCTAGGGACTTTCACCAATGCAGGCACCGTACAGCTGAATCCAAATCAGTCAATCTCAGTGCGCGCCAACCCGAAGCCAAACGTTAAACTTCAAAGTATCAAATTTGTGGGGCCAGGCCCAAACACCAGAATAGAAAACTCAGCCCCCTTCATTTCAACAGGTAATAGTGGAGACACTTTGAACCCATGGGTTCCCCCTCTAGGGGTCAGCTCCATCAAGGCCACAGCGTATTCCATGGGCAACGCCCAGGGAAAAGCCAGTCCAACAATTGAACTCAAGTTGACTGTCTTGCATAGAACTGCAGGCTCACCTGCACCTGCACCTGCACCTGCACCTGCACCTGCACCTGCACCTGCACCTGC
>JANMEO010000149.1:0-2930 GCA_031376995.1 Burkholderiales bacterium | reverse complement strand
AAGATGCTGGGTCGATGGGTCGTTTTGAGAATGGAGATGCAAGGCGTAAAGCACAGCGATACCATTGGGTATCGCGAGCATTTACAACGCCGCAGATCCGTTTTCAAAACGGCTCAGCGATCCGGCATCTTCAGTTCCGAGCGGTACAGGTTCAACCGTTGTTGGTCACCCCAGAAGCCACATGCCCTGCAGGCACATGGGCACAAGCGTTTTCAATGTGGCCAGTTTGGTCATCGAAGAAAAAATCAGGTTCAAATTCGCGAAGAAACTCGCCCTTGGCCAGACCACCAAGAAACATGGCCTCATCCACATCGATGTTCCAGTCCATCAAGGTTCGGATGGCACGTTCATGCGCAGGAGCGCTGCGAGCAGTCACCAAAGCCGTGCGTATGCGCATCCCTGACGGCGCCTCTCGCTGCAACCGCTTTAAAGCCTCGAGCAAGGGCTTGAAGGGCCCCGCAGGCAAAGGGATGGCCGCTTGTTCACTCTCATGGGCCTGAAAGGCGTCAAGCCCCCCCTTTTGGTACACCCTTTCGGCCTCATCGGAAAAAAGCACGGCATCGCCGTCAAATGCAATTCTCACCTCGTTAGGATGGGCGCTTGAGGCCCGAGCTGAATGGGGGTACACCTGCGCGGCCGGCACGCCTACGCTCAGCGCAGAGCGCACATCGGCCTCGTTGGCCGACAAAAACAAATTGGCATGCAAAGGTTGCAAATAGCGCCAAGGAGACCCCCCCCGCGTGAACACCCCGCGCTGAATGGGCAGCTGGTAGTGCTGTGCCGAGCGAAACACCCGCATTCCTGAGACCGGATCGTTACGCGACAAAATGACCACCTCAACCAGCGGCACCTTGGTGTTAAAAGCCAAGAGCTTGTTGACCAAAGAAAACGCCACACCAGGCTTGGCGGCGCAATCCAATCGACTCAGCTGTAGCTGCATATAAGCGCGATCGTCTTTGGATTCAAAGAGTCGATTTTCCTCTTCGAAGTCAAACAACGCGCGCGATGAAATGGCAACCACCAGTTGGCCAGAAAGCATTTTAGACATGGTTTTATCATACGAGCATTGCTGAGACATAACCGAATAGCCCCCCCCGCCTAAGGAATTATCATCGAGGTCGCGAGTTGATGATTCCTCTGGAACAACCTCCGGGGCCTTGCCTGAAGTGGCCGGGGCGTCTGTCCGGTAACACTGAGAAAGCTCAACACGCTTCCTATTCGCCTCATTAAGCAACCTTTGCCGCCGGAGTTCTCGATTTTTCCATGGTTTAGTGTCATTTACTCCGGTCAAGTTCTTAGCATCGGCGCTGGGATATTTTTCCGTTGCAGTGCTGGAAGATGTACATACGGTGGATTTATTTTCCCTAGGGGGCGTAATGCGTATGGAGGAAAAACCTACGGCGTTTTTGGCTGGATATAGTGGGAACATGATTTTAATTTGTTGAATTTATTTTTTATATATACGGAAATATAAAAAAACTTATTTTTATTTTTTTAAAGCCACCAAAAAGCACGTAGAAATTATTCTTTGATAATTTTTTAGCAAAATAATTCGCACCCCATATGCAGCCCTACTTCGCAAGGCAATGATTGAATACTTACGGCTTAATACCTTTCATTGAATACCGTTGCGCTTGGAAAAAACAAAGCACAAGTACTCAACGATGCTGGATGTACCTGACGCGCCTAGAAAGCGGCCTCATCCAAGCCCATCACACTGGAAGCCCCATCAACAATGGCGACACGCCACGCCACCGAGCGGCTCAAAATATGGTCGGCATAAAACAAGGCGGTCGCTTGCTTGGCGCGCAAAAAATCAGCGTCAACATATTGAACGTCTAACCCGTTTTGCGCCGCCATGTACGCACGCGTCAGTTGCCAACCCGCCACCAACTGTCCGCTGAGCATCAATAAAGGAACCGACCCAGCAAACACCGCCAAAGGGTTGCTCCTGCCATGCTGCAAGACAAACTCGACGCAGTCTAACCAAGCCAACCGCGCAGACCGCAATTGGCGCGCCAGACGCGTGGCCGCCGCGTTGTTGGCCAAGGCGCCCACCGCATGCTCGGTGGTCTCGATCAGCTTGGCCAGATCGCGCGCGACAGCGCCCCGATCGCGCAAGATCTTGCGGGCCACCAAATCATTGGCCTGGATGGCGGTGGTGCCTTCATAGATCGATAACACACGCGCGTCGCGGTAATACTGGGCCACCCCGGTGTCTTCGATAAAACCCATGCCGCCATGCACCTGCAGCGCCAGGCTCACGACCTCCAAGCTCATCTCGGTGCCGTAGCCTTTAACCAAAGGCACCAAAAACTCGAAAAAAGCCTGCTGTTGCGAGCGCACTGAGGCCTCAGGATGATGCCGCGCTGAATCAAAAGCGGCTGCCGCCACGATGGCCATTGCACGGCAACCTTGGGTGTGCGCGCGCATGCACATCAGCATGCGACGCACGTCGGGGTGCGCCATGATGGGAACGCTGTGCGCTACAGAGCCATCTACAGGCCGAGACTGCACCCGCTCGCGAGCATAAGCCACCGCCTGCTGATAAGCACGCTCAGCCAGACCGATGCCCTGCACACCCACCGCATACCGCGCAGCATTCATCATGATGAACATGTACTCTAAACCCCGGCCACACTCGCCCATCAAGTGACCCACCGCACCACCATGGTCGCCATATTGCATCACAGCCGTGGGGCTGGCCTTGATGCCCAGCTTATGTTCAATGCTGACGCAATGCACATCATTGCGTGGCCCCAAACCAGAATCAGGCCGAACCAAATATTTAGGAACAATGAATGTAACTGCTCAGGTCACCCCACCCCCTCTGTCAGCCCTGGAAGGACCAGCAGATCAAGTGAAGCGAGGCTGAGGAGTTTTGCCCTGGAAGACCAAGGCAAGACAATGGAAGATGTTGGCGCCTTGCT
>JANMEO010000147.1:0-1548 GCA_031376995.1 Burkholderiales bacterium | reverse complement strand
TGAAGTCAAAGTTTTTTATCACCTGTATCGACAGCAGGCCGTATTTAACCCCCGGTCCGGTGAAAATGGCCCTTTGGATCCTGCCCAATATGAGTTCTTTACTCAGTATCAAGGCGCAACGTCGACACCTGACGAAGAGCTGGCCCCAAGCGAGCTCGCCAGCTACCTCCAACATGGGGATGCCATCAATGACAACGGGCGCTCACTTCGCAACTTACTGTTGCAACTGCATTCATTGCAACGTGTGACAACACTGTGCATTGACCAAGACTTTGACGTATTCATCTTTGCCCGTGCAGACCTCGCCTACCACGACGCCATCGACCCGCGGGCGGTCCGATTTTGTGCCCGCCATGCCAGGGGCTGCGTCATTCCAGAGTGGCAATGGTGGTCAGGCTGCAATGACAGGTTTGCCATCTGCGGGCGCAGCGCCGCACGCACCTATGGGTTTCGCCTGCAAGCGGCCCAAGCGTATTGTGCTCAAGGGTCCACAAGCCTGCACGCCGAGACCTTCCTGCATGGGGTGCTGCGTTCAGCCGGTATAAAACTGCGCGTGACCTCAGCACGCGCAAGCCGAATTCGACTGGGTGGCTTAAAGCATGAAGAAGATTTCAACCCCATGGCCAATATCGTAGGCGGGCGTCGAAGAAAACTCCATTTGCAGCTCCTTCGCATGGCCTCACGATGGATGTAGCGGCTGATGAACATACCCCTCGGAACTGAAGATGCTGGGTTGATGGGTTGTTTTGAGAATGGAGATGCAAGGCGTAAAGCACAGCGATGCCATTGGGTATCGCGAGCATTTACAACGTCACAGCCCCCTCACCTCCAAAAATTACTCAAAAAAACCCTTAAGGTTTCTTAAATCTTGCCGAAAAAACAATTGACGTCTTTTTTTTGAGACCTCAATCGGCTGTAAAAATCATCATGGCATCGTGTCTGAGAAAAATCGACGGGCTGTGACGGTTCAAGGTTTAGTTGAGTAGGGCTGTAGCGATGAAAACTCGTGTTACTGGGATTCACACTTGCGATTTAGCAAGGGATGCTGCCGGCTTTGTACTTCGGGCGTTAGCGGGGCGGCCGCTTCACCCCTCCAGCGCCTGAGAAACCATGCTGCGCGCCTTGCTTGACTTCGTCACAGGCCTGTTCAGGCTTGAAAGCCGTGGCATGGTAGTGCAAGAGTGTGAAGAGCGCATTTTGTACTCGGCCGATCTGCACCCAGCCTTGTGGAGCCCGGGCAACGCCATCGCCGAAGTGCGCATGATCGACGCTCCCGCCGCTGTGCCTTACTCGCCCTGGCAGGCGTCAGAGTCACAGCAGCAGCGGCCGCATGAGATCGTGTTTGTTGATGACAAGGTGGCCAATGCCGATGCACTCATCGATGCGGTGCTGGCGGCTCGAGGGGGCCAGGCTCATGTGGAGGTCGTGCACATTGACAGCCTCAGCAGTGGCCTGCAGCAAATCAGCTTCACCTTGGCCAGCAAGCAAGACCTGCAGGTCATCCACATCATTTCGCACGGCAGTTCAGGCAGCTTAGAGTTGGGCCAG
>JANMEO010000093.1:0-10422 GCA_031376995.1 Burkholderiales bacterium | reverse complement strand
CCGATGCGCTGCCGGTCAAGGTATCCACCTGGATGCCCAACATTTCAAGCACTGGCCCCGACACTTTCGTGAAGGCCCCGGTCTCGTCCTGCTCCCAGTACCAGTCTGACGCCAGTTCTGTCAGACCGCGAAAGCGAGCTTCGCTTTCGCGCAGTTCTTGCGTGCGCTCGCCAATGGTAGCCTCGAGCTGACTGTTGTACAGCGCTAGCTGGCGGTACAGCAAACGAACTTCCAGCATGTTGCGGATGCGGGTGTGGACCTCGGTCAGGTCCAGCGGCTTACTGATGAAATCTTTGGCCCCCGCATTCAGCGCACGCAGTTTGTGACCTGGCTGCGCCGTCAACACGATCACCGGCAAGTAAGGATCGCGGTCGATGGTCTTCAAACCTTCGATGACCTGGAAGCAGTCCATGCCAGGCATCTGCAGATCCAGCAGGATCAGGTCAAAGTCATGCAAACGATGCAGTGCACACACTTCAGCAGGCAGCAGAGTCGCCTTGACCTGGCTGTAGCCGCCCTCTGACAGCAGGCGCTGCAGCATGCGCACGTTGGCATCCTGGTCGTCAACAATGAGAATGCGGGCGTTGAGAATGTCGCTGTCAGTGATCATGGCGCATGTACTTTCTTTCGGCTTTTTGCCGAGGTTTTCAAGGTTGTACTGCGTGCCACAATGTACAACAACCGCTCAGGCTGGCGCCTCATCCGGTTGATCAGCCGGGTCCAGAGCCGCATCAAGCTCCACCCAGAACACGCTGCCTTGGCCAGCAACGCTGTGCACGCCAATGCGGCCGCCCATCAGCTCTACCAGGCGCCTGGTCAGGGCCAGGCCGATGCCAGTGCCTTCGATTGTGCCGGCCTCTTGGCCCAGGCGCTCAAAGGGCTCAAAGATATGCTCCAGCTGCTCGGGGCTTAGGCCACTGCCGCTGTCTTCAATGTTGATACAGATGCGGCGGTGCCCCACGACTTCACAATGCACCTGCACTGTGCCACCCTCGCGGTTGTACTTGATCGCATTGCTAAGAATATTGATGAAGACCTGCTTGAGACGGGTGCGGTCTGCGATGACGAAGCAACCGTCGTCCAGCGGCGCAAGGCTCAGGCGTATGCCACACGCCGCAGCTTGCGCTCCGACCAGCGCCTGGCATTCAGACAGCACCTCAGCCAACCGCATCGGTTCGAGCACGCAAGACAGGCGGCCCAACTCAATCAGAGACAGGTCGAGAACCTCCTCGATCAGGCTCAGCAGATACCAACCCGCCTTGAGGATCTCGCCCACGCACTCTTCTTGCCGTGCAGTGGGTGACGACGTGCCGGACTGCAGCAACTGTGCAAAGCCCAGCACGGCATTCAAGGGTGAACGCAGTTCATGGCTCATGCGCGAGAGGAAGTCAGATTTTGCCTGGCTGGCGTCTTTGGCCACAGCCAGCGCTGCGATGAGGGCCGCTTCAATGGCCTTGCGGCCCGTGACGTCGGAGGCCGTGCCGACGAGTTCTACCGCCTGCCCGTCAGGCGCGCGGCGGAAGACGGTGTCCCTTTGGTACAGCCAGCGCCATTGCCCCGCCTGGTCACGCACGCGATACTCGATGTCCCACACTTCGTCGTCGGTCGACTCGAAGACGCGCTCCAGGTGCAGACCCACCGCCGCGACGTCCTCAGGGTGCAGCACTTGGCGCATGAAATCGGCGCCCATCTGCGCGATATCATGGGCGGAATAACCGAGCGTGTCGCCCAAATGCCGGTTAACCCACAGATTGCACTGCTCGACACGACCAAAGACGTGCAGGCTGTTGGGCATACCATGCGCCAGCCTCTCGACGAAGCGGCGCTGCAGCTCTAGCTGCGCCCGCGTGGCTTTTTGCTCGGTGATGTCTTCGAGCGCGCCAATGAAGTACAGGGGTCGGCCGGCTGCATCACGCAGCAACGATGTGGTGGCGGTGACCCAGACATCACGCCCGCTGCGGTGAATAAATCGCTTTTCAATTTTGTACGAGGCCATCTCACCGGCCAACAAACGCTGCTTTTGCAACAGGCTATTGGCCAGGTCATCGGGGTGGGTCAGCTCGGTGAATGCCATCTTCGTCAACTCTTCGCAAGAGTAGCCGGTCAAGCTAGACATGGCCGGGTTGACGCGCAGCCAGCGGTGGTCCAAGCCGATGTGCACGATGCCGATGGCCGCTGTTTCAAAGGTGGCGCGAAACTCCTCTTCGCTAGCCCGCAGCGCTTCTTCGGTGCGCCGTCGCTCGGTGATGTTGGTGAACAGCACCGCGACTTTGCGGCTGTCTGGCCCGCCCAGCCTCAGCGCATAGAGGTCGAACCAGCGGTTGCCCAACGAGTGGGCCTGATCGACAAAACGTACCGCCTCGCCCGTCAGCGCCACCTTGCCATAGGTGGCGAACCAGTGCTCCTCATGGTCAGGCACGATCTCGCGCATGCGCTGGCCCACCGCGTTTTCTACCCCCGTGAGCTTGGCGAAGGCCGGGTTCACCTCTAGGAAGCGCCAATCCATGGCAGTGCCGGTGGCGTCAAATAGCACCTCAATGATGCAATAGCCTTCGTCCATCGTATTGAAGAGGCTGCGGTAGCGCTCTTCGGATTCACTCAGCGTCTGCTCCACACGCCGCTTTTCAGTGACGTCACTGGCGGTGCCGAACCACTCTTTGATCGCACCGTCATCATCCAGCAAGGGAACCGCGCGCGACTGAGCCCAGCCCAGCTCGCCGTCTACACGCAAGACGCGATGTTCCAGTTCGAAAATGCCCTTGGCCGTGATGGCCGCATCAATCGCGGCTATCACGCGGGCCTGGTCTTGTGGGTAGATGTAGTCCTGAAGCCAATGGCAATTGGGGTCGTGGGTGTCGGCGATGAAATTGCGACCGAGGAGGTGGCGCATTTCGCTCCAATCGGGGCTCATGCAGTACACGGCATCGGAACTGGCAGTGACAAATGCACGAAAGCGCATTTCGCTGTCGCGGATTTGGGCTTGGGCCTGGACGCGTTGGGAAATCTCGCGAAAGTGGCAGGCCACGCCGTAGCTGCCATCGGGCAGTGGAATGCGGTGTATTTGCCACTCGTAGCACGCAGTGGTGCCAAGGTCGACGCGCAAGGCGATCAGTTCATCGGCCTCGAAGGGCTCGCCCGTGTTCAGCGTATGGCGGAACTGCTGCATGATGTCATGGGCGCGAGCCGGCCCCCACAAGGCCTGCATCACCGCCCCCAAATCTTGGCCGATGAGGCCCTGGATATTGCCGAACTCGGGCAGCGCCTGCGGATTAACCTGGCAGATGCGCAGATCAGCATCCACCAGGTAGATACCCAGTGGCGCGCCATTGAACAGCGCTTCAAAATGCGCCGCGCACAGGCGCAGGGCGTCGGCGGCCTGCTGACGTTCGGTCAGGTCGTAAAAGTAGCAGATCACGCCGAATTCGCCGTTTGGAAGAACGATGCGTTCGATCTTCCAGTCGTAAGACTCAACCTCGGGCTTGTCTTTGCGCAGTTCACTCAACGTCGGCTCGGCATGGGCTACACCGCTGTCCAAGATGTGGCAAAAGTGGGCCAACACCTCGGACGCAAAGGGCTCGGTCCAGACCACGCGCACGACCTCGCCAAAGTCGCGGCCAATCAAGGGCTGAACGCTGGCGAAGGCCCTGCGCGCCGCTGCACTGGCTAGGCACAGGCGAAACTGCGCATCGACCACATAAACCCCGAAGGGCGCGTTCTCGATCAGGCTGGTGAAGGTGGCATGCCGACCCTGCGCGTTGCCGTGCAACCCCAGCGTGGCGTCGCGCGCAGCCATGGCCTGCAATGCCGGCACTACAAAAAGCGCTAGATTTTGCAATTGCCGCAAGTGCTCAGCGTCGAAGTTTGAAGCCGCGTCGTGTGCGATCGCCCACACAGTGCCAACCGTTTTGCCGGCAGAGCCAAAGGGCACGATCAGGACATGTTCGGCGATCGGTTGAGGGGTGTTGGCTTCGCGGGCTAAGCCGCCTGAATCGAGCAACAGCCGACTGCTGCCGCTGTGAGCCTGCCAGCGGCCAGCGACGGCAGGCCAACTCACCCACTCGGCGCCGTCGCTTTGCACGCTCAACACGCTAACCCCAGCAGACCCGGCCTTCAGCAGCGCAAGCAAGCGATCGACCAAAAGCTGGCAGACGGTGTGGGGGGCCTCGCCCAGCGCCGTCGCCAACGCCACAAGGGCCGCAACTTCTGCAGTGGCGGGCGGTTGCTGCGTCGGTGTCTCGCCGATCAGCGAGCTCTGAGAAACCACTAAAGATGGCCGCACGCCAGCAGGCAGCGATAAAGCCAACCAATCGGTCGTGGCAGTCATCGCGCGAGCTGGACAGGATTTGAAGCTGGCATGAGTGCTTTCATTGTCTTGCGTGCGGGTGGCCACAGTCGAGGATTGACTGAGCCGATCAAACCCCTTCAATCTGAAGATGCAGCGTCTTCAGATTGAAGGGGTTCAGAGCTCAAGCTCTTGCCAAAACCCGCAAAATTTCTTGCCCATAAGCTTCGAGCTTCTTGGCCCCCACACCGCTAATTTGGGCAAGTTCGTCGAGTGCGCGGGGGGCTGTGCGAGCCATCTCGGCCAGTGTAGCGTCGTGAAAAACCACGTAGGCAGGCAGGTTGTGTTCACGTGCAACTTCTGCGCGCCAAGCTTTGAGTGCTAAAAAATGAGTCATGCCTTGAGGGTCTAGGGCCACTGGGGCCTTCTTGGGTTTGGCGCTGGCGCTGACACGGGCAGCCGCCTTGTTGCGTGCGGCCAAGTTGGGCTCACGCAGCAAAAGTTGCACTCCCCCTCGCAACACCTCGCGGGCGCTGACGTTGAGCTCTAGAGTGTTGTATTCACCCTCCGTGCGCAAGTGGCCCAGCGCAATGAGTTGACGCAACACGCCCCGCCATTGCATCTCGCTGAGGTCGGCACCGATGCTGAAGGTGCTGAGCTCGGCATGACGGTGTTGCTTGACTTTGTCTGTGATTTTTCCGCGCAGCACATCAATCAGGTGGCCAGCGCCAAAACGCTGACCACCTCGCTGGTGAAAGCGAAAGATGCAGCTTAAAGCCTTGCGTGCTGCTTCGGTCGCATCCCAAGTGCGGGGCGGACGCAGGCAGTTGTCGCAATTGCCACAGGCTTGGCTGGCTTCTCCAAAATAGCCCAGCAGGCGCACCCGGCGGCAATCGTGGGTTTCGGCCAAGGCCAGCAAGGCGTCTAGCTTACCCACTTGAGCGCGCTTGAAATCTTCGCCTGCAGGGCTTTCATCGATCATGCGGCGTTGGTTCACCACGTCAGCCAACCCGTAGGTCATCCAGGCGTTGGCGCTCAGGCCATCACGCCCAGCACGGCCGGTTTCTTGGTAATAGCTCTCAATGTTTTTGGGCAAATCGAGGTGAGCCACAAAGCGCACATCGGGCTTGTCGATGCCCATGCCAAAGGCAATTGTGGCCACCATGATCAGGCCCTCTTCACGCAAAAAACGATCTTGGTGCCGTCGCCTTACGCTGGCGTCTAAGCCGGCGTGATATGGCAGGGCCTGCAAGCCTTTTGCGCTGAGCCAAGTGGCCGTTTCTTCAACTTTTTTGCGCGATTGGCAATACACGATGCCGGCATCGCCTTCGTGCTCATCTTGAATGAAATTCATCAGCTGACTGCGGGCATCATTTTTTTCGACAATGTGGTAACGGATATTGGGCCGATCAAAACTGCTGATGAAGACCTGAGCATTTTCGAGTTGCAGCCGCTGAGTAATGTCGGCGCGGGTGAGGTGGTCTGCGGTGGCTGTGAGCGCAATGCGCGGCACACCGGGGTAGCGCTCATGCAAAACGTTAAGGGCCAGGTAATCCTCGCGAAAGTCATGCCCCCACTGGCTGACGCAGTGAGCCTCATCAATCGCAAACAAACTGAGCAAGCCGCGCTCAAAAAGTGAATCGAGCTGAGCCAAAAAGCGTGGGGAGGTGATGCGCTCGGGGGCCGCATACAACAGCACCATTCGACCGCTCATCATTTCACGCTCAACGCGCTGGGCTTCTTCACTGCTGAGCGTTGAATTTAGAAAAGCCGCATGCACCCCAGCTTCTTCAAGGGCGCCCACTTGGTCATGCATGAGCGCAATCAGCGGGCTCACCACCACACTCACACCGCGCCCGGCGCGATGTCGAGCAATGGCCGGCACCTGATAGCACAGGCTCTTACCGCCGCCAGTGGGCATCAGCACCAGCGCATCACCGCCCTGAGCCACATGAGAAATAACACGGTCTTGCTCACCGCGAAATGAGCTGTAACCAAAGACATCTTGAAGAATGTCTTGCAGGGGGGGTAAAACAGTCACGATGGCATCACCACAGGGGGAAAACTATCACCGAATTGCCATGCTGACGGATTGCAAGCCGCGACCCTCAACAGCGATTTGCATGGATTTAAAACGGAATATCATCATCCAACCCATCGAACCCAGTCGACGGGTTGGATGCAGCAGGCTTACTGGCCATTGGGGGGCGTGTTGCGGGGGCGACCCGAGCTGGCTCATGGCGATCATCTCGGCTATAGCTCATGTCATCACTCGTTGCGCCAGTGCCAGTGCTTCCACCACCACCGTCACGTCCACCCAGCAGCTGCATGTTGTCGGCAATCACTTCGGTGGTGTAGACGTCTTGGCCTTCTTTTTGCCATTTACGGGTTTTTAAACGGCCTTCGACGTAAACAGGACGACCTTTTTTCAGGTACTCGCCTGCAATTTCGGCCAGGCGGTCGTAAAAGACCACGCGGTGCCATTCGGTTTCTTCAACTTTGTCGCCACTGACTTTGTCTTTCCAGCTGCGCGAAGTGGCAATGGTAATGTTACAAATGGCACTGCCACTAGGGGTGTAACGAACTTCTGGGTCGCGGCCGAGGTTTCCGATGAGAATGACTTTATTGATTGAGGCCATACGTGGCTCCTGCAAAGCGTGTAAAAAAAGCTCGGGCGGCGCCAAGCGGTATCTATACCCCTCGGAACTGAAAATGCTGTGTTGGCAACGGGCGTGAAGGGTGATCGGAGGCGTTGCCAACACAGCATTTTCAGTTCCGAGGGGTATAAAGCGGGTTACTGAGCTTAACCCGAAAGCCATGCTCTCCAACATGGAAAAAATTGCATTGATGAGGTAGTTTTCAAGACTGCAAGTCTGTCTGATGGGGGAGGCATTCAGCCCTATCTTGATAGAAAATTTGCAGGTTCAGCGATAAGCGCCCGAGCGCCAAAATTGCCGCTTCAGCAGAAGGATTTAGCATGGCAAGGATGGGCTGGTTGAGGTTAATCATAGGGGTGGTTTGCGCGCAGGGGGCCTGGGCACAAACCACCATCAAACGCGATGGACAGTGGCGTGCGGCCCCCCCCCTGGGTGCGGGGGGTAACGTGGCTACGGGCAATAACCGCTCTACCAACCTCACCATGACCGGTGAGGTTGTACGTGCCACCGAAGTCAGCAAGTGGAGCTTGAATGGGCGTTTGCTGTATGCTGCGGCACAAGGCGATATCACCAGCGACAATCAAGTGCTGTCATCACAGTACGACAAAGACCTCACGCAAGCTTGGTGGCGCAGAGGAACCTCTCCCCCCTACGCTCCCACGGAACCGTACATGAATGTCTCCCCTCATACGGCTCTTGTTGCTGAGCCGTTAGCCGCTTCAACGGACTCTTCGGCTCATCCCGATCGCTCGGTTGACCGGCAAGTCAGTTCCAACAACTGGCCCCCTTCCCTCCACACCCATTACAGGTGCTTCAACACGACTACGCAGCCATCTGCCCCGGTGCCTCGCATCGGTACTCAGACGTTCGCAGTGCTTGTGCTTGACGCTCACCACCACCGCTCTTAACGGCCGCAGCTCAAGGTGGTTTGGAGGCTGCGTCTGGACACCGCCTCCTAGGGGCCAACCCTCATCTCTCGCCTAGCATTGCATCCGCCAAAAGCCACTGGATGCATTCGTGGCACGAGCAATGCGTAAACCACAGCCCTATCCGTTGATAGGGCGAGGATTTGCAACGCCGCAGACCCGTTTTCCAAACGCCCCAGCAACTCGGCATCTACAGTTCCGAGGGGGTATAGACAAGCCAAAAAAGGCAAGAGATTGATGTAACAATGCCCGACCAAGATAAAACGCCAGCGCCAAAGTTCAACCACAATGAAGCTGACGGATTTTGATCTCAAGCAAATGGACGAGAGCTATCTCACCACACGCACGCTTGAGCAGGCCATACGTTTATTGCTTACAACGGTAGCGGATCTCAAGGAAGCCAGAGATCGGCTCAACCGCACACCGGCCAACAGCTCCAGGCCTCCGAGCAGCCAAGCCCCATGGGATAAGCCAGGAGTGCAGCATGAGGACTCAGAAGACCTCGAACCTCCCCATACCGGCAAGCAGGATAACAAGGCGGTCGATGAAGAGGCTGCGCCTGAAGATCCATCGCCTCAAGACCAGCCAAACAGCGAGGCCAAGGTCCTTCCCGAGCCGCCAAAGCGCCCCCCAGGCAAACAGCCAGGAGCACAGGGATACGGTCGCACTCAGTACATTGAGCCCAACCAGCACTGCATGCATCAAGCCCCCTGTTGCGCCGCATGCGCGGCGCCCTGGACCGAGCACACGCAGGCCAAGGCTTACACGGCTTATGACGAAATCGATTTGGCTCTACCCGTGCCAGGAACGTTTAGCTTAAAGCTGACATGCACGCGCCACACCTTGCTGGTGATGACGTGGAGCTGTGGGCATCAAACACGAGCGCAGCCCTACCGAGCGGAATCGAATGGATTGTGAGAATCGGTCGAGCTCAGTGAATGGCGCCTGGTGGGGCCGCGCTTGGCGGCGCTGATCGTGTACTTCGGGCTGCGAATGAGGCTATCGCACGAACGTATTAAAGAGCTACTGTGGGAGTTGTTTGGGCTGAGCCTGTCCAAGGGCGCCATCGGCCAGTCAATTCGAGAAGCTGGCCGGGCAGCGGAGCCTTTGCTCGACGAGATTGCAGCCGAGGTTGAAGCGGCTGCAATCGTGTATGCAGACTGTCGTGTATGCAGACGAGACCTCTTGGCCTGAAAGCTCTAAGTTGCTGTGGCTATGGGCCTTCGTGAGCCAGCATGCCGTACTGTTTGCGATCGGGTTGCGCACCAGCGAGATGATTGACAACGTACTTGGGCTGGCCTTCAAGGGCAAGCTGATGAGTGACGGCTACCAGATGTATCGCAAGTTTATGAACCGGCTGCGCTGTTGGGCTCACCTCAGCCGCAAACTACGCGGCCTGGCCGAGTCTACTGATGCCCATGCAGGAAAGCTTGGAGGGCAACTGCTGGCGCAATTTTTGATGTTGCAAGAGACGATCTACGCTGCCCGTGCTGGCCCCGATGAAGCACTGCCAAGCGTCAGGTACGCGGTGGAAATAGCTGCCTTCAAAGCGTTGTGCGAGCAGCATCGTGACGACCTGCATGAGGGCGTACGTACCCTCGCGCGCGAGTTCCTGCTCGACTGGGATGTGATCACACGTCAATTGGCGGAGCCTTTATTGCCTCTCTCAAACAACGAGGCAGAACGTATGCTCAGGCACTGGGTGATTGCACGCCAACTCAGCCACGGCACTCGCACACCCAGCGGCTCACGCGCCTGCAACGTTCTGGCCAGCGTGATCGAAACCTGCCGCCGCCGTAATGCCTGCTCACGCTCCTTCTTGGCAGAGGTGATCTCCAATGCTCGGCGCAATTTGACTGTGCCAACCTTGCCTCGTCCGATCAGCGCTTGAGTCAGGCGGATCGGCTAAAACGCCGGGGGGTGTCCGGTTACGTTCCGAGGGGTGTATAGCATTCCTGAATTTCTATGACATTCTTGGAATTTCAGAACGAACCGTTTCCAAGTTCTCAACACTCATGATCATGTCAGCGGTTTTCGTTTAAGGTGCGGCAATGTCAACTCATATTGACGTCTGACGACGTTTGAATTGAACGCCCGAAATTAGAGGCTCCAGGTTTGAAATATTTAACCAGCCAGTGATCACCAAATAATTTATGCAGGGCTCCAGAGATAAAACCCTTTAAATGGGGGGTAGACGAGCAGGAAGAGCAGGCGCACAGTATCAACTGAGGGCATCAAGAAACAAAGAATGCAACAAGTTATCAACGCCGCCGTAGTGATGAATTCCGGTTTACAACTTTGAATATATTTTTTATGTTTGAAAACATTGCATTAGTTATTAGTTATTAGTTATTGGTTAATAAATTTTTATTGACTCACAAAAAGACACAAAACACATCCATGAACCCGGTCGGCCACACCCCCAAGACAAAGCATTATCAAAGCAATTTGATTAGCTGGGTCATCAGCAATGAGGTGTTAGAGGACGCCTTTGCCGAGGTCATGAAAAGTCGTGAGCACGACTCGCACAACAGCGACATCTGGTGGCTTCGCCGCA